>CAMBGO010000137.1 GCA_945866165.1 Chitinophaga pinensis
CATAAGGCGGATCAAGTTTTACAGCTTCTCCTTTTTCATTAATGAGTGTATCTGTTAATGGATTGAAGGTGAGGTCACCTGCAATTGCCAATGCTGTAACAATTTCAGGACTGGCTACAAATGCCAAGGTGTTCGGATTGCCATCAGCCCTCTTTGCAAAATTTCTATTGAACGAATGAACAATGGTATTCCTTTCCTGCTTTTCAGCACCCATGCGATCCCACATTCCAATACATGGCCCGCAAGCATTCGCAAACACGGTGGCTCCGATTTTTGCAAAGGTATCTAAGAAGCCATCACGTTCAATTGTATAACGCACTAATTCACTGCCGGGTGTAATTGTAAATTCTGCTTTGGTTTTAAGTCCTTTTTCTGAAACCTGTTTAGCCAAGCTCACGGCACGACTGATATCTTCGTAGGAAGAATTGGTACAGCTACCAATTAATCCAACCTCAACCTTGGTTGGCCAATTATTTTTTGCTGCCGCCTCTTTCATTTGAGAAATAGGTGTGGCAAGATCTGGTGTAAATGGACCATTTAAATGTGGCTCTAGTTCATTTAAATTAATTTCAATAACCTTATCAAAATATTTTTCAGGATTTGCATAAACTTCCGGATCACCAGTCAAATATGATTTAACCTGATCAGCTGCTTCTGCAACAGCTGTTCTACCAGTTGATTTTAAATACCTACTCATGCTTTCATCGTAACCAAATGTGGATGTTGTTGCACCAATCTCAGCACCCATATTGCAAATAGTTCCCTTGCCAGTGCAACTCATGTTGGTTGCTCCTTCACCAAAATATTCTACAATTGCATTTGTGCCTCCTTTAACAGTAAGGATTCCTGCTACTTTCAAGATGACATCCTTTGGAGAGGTCCATCCATTTAATTTACCAGTTAATTTTACACCGATCAACTTTGGCATTAGCAGTTCCCAACTCAATCCTGCCATCACATCACACGCATCAGCTCCTCCAACACCAATGGCAATCATACCTAGTCCACCTGCATTTACAGTATGTGAATCTGTTCCAATCATCATTCCACCAGGAAATGCATAATTCTCTAGAACAACCTGGTGTATGATACCAGCTCCTGGTTTCCAAAATCCAATGCCATATTTATTTGAAATCGATGCAAGGAATTCATATACTTCCTCATTGTCTGTTACTGCTTTCTTAAGGTCAACCTTGCTTTCGTTTTTCGCCACAATAAGGTGGTCGCAGTGCACTGTTGAAGGAACAGCTACCTTTTTCCGACCTGTAGTATCAAATTGCAACAATGCCATTTGCGCTGTTGCGTCTTGCATTGCTACACGATCTGGTGCGAAATCAACGTATGCTTTACCCTTTTCAAAATCAGTTATTCCAATTCCTTTCCAAAGATGTGAATAGAGTATTTTTTCAGCCAATGTAAGTGGTCTACCCAATGCTTTTCTTGCTGAGTCAACCTTCGAAGGCATGTTGCGATAAGTCTGTTGAATGAGTTCTAAATCAAAAACCATGTTATCTTTTTTACTGTTGATTTATTAGTGGGTAGTAATTTAAAACTAACCTTTTATCTGCGCAAATTTAATCAATAAAAAGGCCTGTTCCAAGTAGGATGTTGAAAAATAATACAATAGCGTTATATTTGGTATAATGGACCGTTTCCGAAATTATATAGAATGGCATGTTCTGGGCGTATGCACTCGTTTAGGTGAGCTAATGGGCATCTCCACTTTTACGATAAGGAAATACTTCATTTATATTTCTTGCTTAACGCTTGGTTCTCCAGTAGTAATTTATTTTTTCTTGGCATTTTGGATGAACCTAAAGCGTTACATTCTTGATGCGAAGAGAAACCCTCTTCGTAATCACTAAAATCAAGTATACTAAAGGGATTTTCTAATTCTCATCAGTTGTTGAAGCAATTCTTCAAGATAATCGAGGTGTAGCATATTTGCTCCGTCGCTGAGAGCTTTAGATGGATCTGGATGCGTTTCTATAAACAGACCATCAACACCTGCTGCAATAGCGGCTCTCGCAATGGTACCTATCATCTTAGGATTTCCACCTGTAATGCCAGATGATTGATTTGGCTGTTGAAGTGAATGGGTGCAATCCATCACAACTGGAACGCCATGGCTTTTCATGATGGGAATGTTTCGATAATCAACAACTAGGTCCTGGTACCCAAAGGTCGTACCCCTTTCGGTCAACATGATTTTATTGTTGCCGGTTAGCCTAACCTTATCAACTGCAAATTTCATTGCTTCACCGCTAACAAATTGTCCTTTTTTTATATTGACTATTTTGCCAGTCTCTCCCGCAGCAGTAAGGATGTCGGTTTGTCTGCACAAAAAAGCAGGTATTTGAAGGATATCTGCATATTTTGCAGCAATTGATGCTTCTTCACTTGTATGAATATCGGTGGTAGTGGGTATGTTAAATTTTTCCCCTGTTTTTGCGAGCAAATTAAGACCTAGTTTATCACCAATGCCTGTGAATGAACTAGCACTCGTCCTATTGGCTTTTCGGTAAGATGCCTTAAAGATATAGGGGATGCCAAGGCTTTTGCATATAGTCGAAACCCGCTCTGCAACCTGATTCAATATTACCTCGTCCTCAATTACACATGGACCTGCAATAAGAAAGAAATGTTGTTTGTCATAATCCTGGCCATCAAAAAGCTCCTGTAGAAAATCTTCCATTTTTCAAAGATACATACCAATTACTATGAACGCAAACATGCCTTGTTCGTTCATAATTAATATGTTTGCATATTGAACACCCATGCTATATGAAAAAAGAAAAGATATTGGTTATTGGGGCAAGCGGTCAGATCGGAGTTGAACTTACCCTTGCACTGAGAAAAATATACGGTGGCTCCCAGGTAATCGCATCTGACTTACGAGAAGAAAATGAATTATTAAAAGGTACAGGTCCTTATGTAAGTATTGACGTCATGAACAAGGAAATGCTTCATGTGCAAATTTTAAGACAAAATATAACACAGGTATATCTTCTTGCTGCTATGCTATCAGCCACAGGTGAAAAAAATCCTCCATTGGCATGGAACCTAAATATGCAGTCCCTTTTGAATGTATTGGATATTGCAAAAGAGGAAAAGCTTCACAAGGTATTTTGGCCTAGTAGCATTGCTGTGTTTGGCCCAACTTCCCCTAAATTAGATTGTCCACAGCAAACTATTATTGAACCTACCACTGTTTATGGAATCAGTAAATATGCTGGCGAGTTTTGGTGTAATTATTTCTTTCATCGATATGGAGTAGATGTAAGAAGCCTTCGTTACCCGGGTCTCATTAGCTATAAGTCATCTCCCGGTGGTGGAACAACTGATTATGCAATCGAGATTTTTCATTCTGCAAAAGAAAAAGGGAGTTATACATCTTTTCTGAATGAGCATACTCGTTTGCCTATGATGTATATGCCTGATGCCATAAAAGCAACGATTGAGTTAATGGAGGCACCTGCTGAAAAGATTAAAGTCAGAACCTCTTATAACATTGCAGCAATGAGCTTTTCGCCAATTGAAATTGCCAATGAAATTCAACGGCATATTCCTGCTTTTAAAATTGATTTCAAACCAGATTTTCGTCAAACTATTGCTGAAAGTTGGCCACAAAGTATTGATGATACCCATGCAAGAAATGACTGGGGGTGGCGTCATGATTTTGATCTTTCAAGAATGACATTAGATATGCTTCATAATATTAATTAAACACAAATGAAAAAAATATACTTCTTACTTTTTGTGCTATCAAATTTCATATTTGCTATTAATGTCTGCTCTCAGCAAAAGACAGTATCAAAAACCGAATACAGAGCATTACTTCATAGAGATGATAAACTGCCAATTGTTTTTAATATTTCCGAATCGAAATATGCAGGTAATATAACCTGGACAATAAGAAATGCAGGCGAAAAATTGGTGGCAGACAGGATTGTTGAAAAAGCAGACTCTTTGTTAGTTTATCTGCCTTTTTTTGATGGAATGCTTTTGCTTAAAAAAACTACTAATGGGTATGAAGGATTGTGGAATAAGAAGACCATCAACGGGGATCAATTCATGCCATTAACAATTGAAAAAGGCAATAAGAGACTTGATTTGACAGGCTCCACTAACCAGTTTAATGTGACAGGGCGTTGGAATGTCGAATTCACAAATGATAAAATGAAAAAGTCAATTGCCATGGGCGAATTCAAACAAATTGGAAAAAAGCTTATTGGAACTTTCTTAACGCCTACTGGTGATTATCGTTTTCTTGAAGGTACAGTTGCCGGAGATTCAATGCAGATGACAACCTTTGACGGTAGTCATGCTTTCTTTTTTTCAGCACATATTAAAGATGCCAATACGCTTGTGAGTGGAATTTATGCAAGTGGACTAACCCACATAGAAACTTGGAAAGCTAAACGTGACGAAAAAATGATTTTGGATGAATCGTCATCATCATTTCAATTAAAAGGCTTGGAAAGTAAACTCAATTTTAGCTTTCCAGATTTAGACAGTAACATCGTATCAATCAAAGATGAAAGGTTTAAAAATAAAGTTGTTGTTATACAAATTATGGGATCATGGTGCCCTAATTGCATGGATGAAACCGCCTTTTTAAGTAAATATTTTAATGAGAATAAACAACTTGGTATTGAGATGATAGGGTTGGCCTATGAGTATTCAAAAGATTTTTCAAAATCAAGAAAAAGCCTTTCATATTTCAAAAATCGGTTTAATGTAAAATATCCAATTTTAATTACTGGGATTACTTCATCGGATGAAATGAAGACGGAGAAGTCTTTGCCCCAAATGACAGAGATTAAGGCGTTTCCTTCTATGATTATTATTGGAAAAGATGGGACTGTTAGAAAAACACATGCAGGATATGCTGGTCCAGCTACCGGAATACACCATGAGTTATTCAAAAAGGAATTTTCAGAAATTGTAAATGCATTGTTGGCAGAAAAATAAAGTATAAAAGTATCTAAATGGCTGAAGACCTATTAATCGTTAAGGGATCAAAAGAGGAGCAATATGCAAATCTCTTACCACAAATTGAATCCTTGCTTTTTGGAGAAAATGATCTTGTTGCAAACCTAGCAAATGTTGCAGCTGCTTTAAAAGAGCAGTTTGATTTTTTTTGGGTTGGTTTCTACTTGGTAAAAAATGACGAACTCGTTCTTGGGCCATTTCAAGGTCCAGTTGCTTGTACAAGAATTAAAAAGGGTAGGGGTGTTTGTGGAACATCATGGAATTTGGGAGAGTCTTTAATTGTACCTGATGTTGAACAGTTTCCTGGTCATATTGCATGCAGCAGCCTTTCAAAAAGTGAGATTGTTTTACCCCTGAAAAAAAATGGACAGGTAGTGGGAATTTTGGATGTTGATAGTGAAAAGCTCAACCACTTTGATGAAACAGATGAATATTACCTGCAGTTAATCGTAAATCTTATCAAATTTGATTGAATATCAATTCGAACAAGACTTGATAATTTATTTATTTTTTCTTCTGAAGGGTAATTAAATCAGCTACTGTTTTGTTTTCAAGAATTTTAAGATTTGCATCCCTTACTTGAATCATAATGTCATGTAAGCCGCAGTTTTTTTCGTCACAATTTTTACAACGTTCATAGAAATACAAGCTAGTACATGGTAACATAGATATAGGGCCATCAATTTTTCTGATGATGTCAGCTAGCGGAATTTTTGATGCAGGAATATTTAAAAAATATCCTCCCCCTTTACCTTTTTTACTGTCAAGCATACCTGCTTTTTTTAATTCCAGCAAAATGTTTTCAAGGAATTTTAGTGGTATTTTTTTCTTTTTAGCAATATCAGCAATTAGCATAGGTCCTTGGCTTTGGCGCTCGGCCAAATAGGTTAATGCTTTGAATGCGTATTGTGTTTTTTTATTGAGCATATAATTGTTTAATTCCCAAATCCAAGAACATCCTTCATGGTGAAAATACCTTTTTTATCATTTATATATTCAGCGGCCATTATAGCACCTAATGCAAAACCATTTCTGTTGTGTGCGTTATGTATGATTTGAATTTCATCTATTGTAGAACTATACGTTACTTCATGCAATCCTGGAAAGGGATCAATCCTCTCACTTTTAATTAATAATTCATTTTGATTACCTATTTCTTCTGTGCTCCATTTCTTTTTCAAACCTTGAACATCTATAATTTGTTCTGCAACTGTAATAGCAGTCCCACTGGGGGCATCTTTTTTTTGGGTATGGTGAATCTCCTTTATGCTAACATCATACTGATCTTGTATTTTCATAAGTTGTGCAAGTTTCTTGTTTATTTCAAAAAAAATATTAACACCAACACTGAAATTACTCGCAGATAAGAAACTGCCATTTTTTATTTCTACTTCTTTTTCAACCAATGGCAATTTTGAAAGCCAACCTGTAGTTCCAGAAACAACGGGTGTATTCATCTCAATGCATTTCATAATGTTATTAAATGCAGTATGCGGACTAGTAAACTCTATTGCAACATCTATGGTAGAAAAGGAAGTGCTATTAAACTCTTCTAAGTTGTTAAGGTCTATCTTAACTGGTATGTGATGGCCTCTTTCAATAGCAGCCTGCTCTATGATTTTACCCATTTTACCA
>CAMBGO010000138.1 GCA_945866165.1 Chitinophaga pinensis
TTCAATTGGACTTGCTACTTTTTTATCAAAAAAAGGAATGGAGGGAGCAAAGAAAATTGTGTTTCTAATTGGTGGCGCATTTGGACTGGATGAAGTGGTTTTGAAAAGATCGAATCATACATGGTCACTTTCACCACTAACTTTTCCACATCAACTAGTAAGATTAATTTTGGCAGAACAAGTGTATCGGGCATTCACCATCATTAAAAATGAAAAATATCATCACCGTTGAAATAAAATAAATGAGCATAACCTTTCTGATAATTTTAATGACCTGCGCAATTTCTATTCCCGCTTTTTCTAAGGAACAAATGAAAGAGGATCTGCTCTTTTGGCCATATATGATCCAAGGAAGAAATCAATACTATCGTTTTTTAACAAACGGAGTTTTGCATGCAGACTTCATGCATCTTATATTCAACATGGTTTCATTTTACTCATTTGGAACCGTATTAGAAGAATACCTATTCAAGTCAGTTTTTGGAGAATTATCGAGAGCACTTTTCGCAATTTTATATGTAACTGCCATTGTGTTTGCTGTACTACCTGACTACATTAGATACAAGAATCAAAGTTTTTACAGATCACTTGGTGCGTCAGGTGCAGTCTCTGCAGTGATTTTTGCAGCCATCACGATTCAACCTAAGATGCCAATTCAGTTTTTCTTCATCCCCTTTAAAATCCCAGGATATATATTCGGTGCTGCCTTTCTTGTCCTTTCTGCCTCGCTTGCAAAAAAAGGAGGTGGTAATATAGGGCACAGTGCTCACTTCTGGGGGGGGATGTATGGAATTTTGTTCACGTATATAACTGTGAAACTCATTGCGCATATTGACTTGGCTATGTATTTTATACAAAATTTTTAAGGTTGGTTCGCGAACATTAATGTTGCCAAAAAGGTCTACAGTTTGAAAACCTTGATAGCATAAAACGACCATTTCAGTGGGGAATAAAAAGTAACTTATTTCGAAAATGAAAATGTGTTAAACCCACTATTCCTGAATCTCAAATAAGAATTAAACAACACATAAAAAAAACCACCAATGAAATATATCAAAGGTGGTTTTTTAATGAATTAAATAAACAAAGAATTAAAGCTTGTTGGCTTTGTAAATTTTTACAAGCCCATCATTTTCGCTGCTAACAACAATAAGGCTCTGGTTAATTGGACTTTTAGAGGCAGGAATGAATATTATTCCTTCTGGAGCATCCCCTGTTTTAAACATTTTAACGAAAACAGGAGAAGTACCTACTGTGATATCATAAATAGCAAATGCATCTACCCTCTCCAGTCCAACAATTGCAATTCTTTTGCTACCAACACGACCAATTGAAATGGCTTCAGGCTCAACAGATTTATCGTCACTTCTTGCATCATCATAAACACCTAACTCCTTTGCTTTTATATCAAGTTCATTTTTGCTATCATACACTTGAGCACCGGTAGTGGCATTCCAAATACTGAAAGAACGAGCACCAAGAGAATACAACGCATCGAAATCACCATCCCCATCAGTATCACCCAAAGTAGTTGTTACATTTAACCTTCCCAACGCTGCATCGCCTTTCAAAGTAGCTGCATTAGGAAAATTAGTTGCATCCAACGTAACAGCACTCACACGCTTCATTTCTGAAAAAGCAGTATACTCTCTTGAATCACCTTCATTAGCGGTAAACAAATATGGAGTACCGTTATAACTATAGAAAGATACAGCATCAGGCATGTAAATACCATATACTTTATTGAAGTTCGTAAATTCAACTTTATTGTCTTTGTCACTCACATCAATTGCATTGGTTGGCAAAGAATAGTCTTTAAACCCAAGTGGTGTGATTTTCTTGATTGTTGCTGTAGCGATATCAATTTCTGCAATGGCATTGTTTTCCTGAAGCGTAACATAAGCTGTTTTAGAATCATCAGAAACTGTAATGTATTCAGGTTCGATATCTTTTATAAAATTCTTTCCAGGACCAAAAATTCGAAAGCCTTTGGCTGCTAACTCATTAAGTTGTCCTTCAAAAGCCGAAAAATTAATCGTTTTGACAGAATAATCGGATACTTTGACTATAGAAATTGAACCCTCGGGATCATTCAAATAGTCTGCACTGGGTTCACCTTCATTCGCAGTTAGAATGTATTGGCCATTGGGACTAAATGTTACCATATCAGGCAATGCACCAACAGTTACAGATTTGATCTCAGCATAGCTGGAGGTATTAAATACCACCAATTTTCCAGGCAATTGTTTATTAGTAGCTTCAATGGCTGCTGCCAATTTACCATCAGATACAGCAACACTATTCACATACCCACCATATACATCCAAGTTAATAGATTTTATGACAGATATACTTACTGGATTGCTAATATCAATTACATCAATTTTATTGGTTGTACCATTATTTACTGCAAACAACCTGTCTGTTAAGGGGTCGAATGCAGTAATTTCTGCAGAGCCAACTCCACCTAAACCAATTGAGGCGATTTCTTGATATGATGTTAGGTCTTCATTTAAAGTAAATTCCAGAGGACTAACCTCATCTTCTTTCTTACATGAGAATAAAAATGATGAAAAAAGTAAAAGATATAAATATTTACGCATATTATTTTTTGTGAATTAATAATATATTCATGTCTAAATTGTTACCAAAATATTTTTTAATTGCTAATAGATTGGGACTTAAACATTAAGAATTAATTGTAGAATTATTAAAAATTAACTTTGAATACTCCAAGAATAGACAAACATTCAAATCACCAATTTTTAATGCCCTCTTGACAAACCCAGTTTTTTCAAGGGAATTCCGATTTCTTCGGCAATTTTTGAGGAAAATGCATCACCTGCCGGCGTGAAAGCCCATACAAACAATATTTTTATGGGGTGATCCTGATTGATTTTTTTAATTGCTTCCATTGTTAGTTTTTTTGCTATTCCCTTGTTACGATATTCCTCTAAAACCAAGGCAGAACAGAGATATATAGCGTCATAACTTATACCAAGAGGAGTCAGCTCAAACAACCTCTTTTCAGTGATTCTCTTAGCTAAAAATTCATTCATCAATTCGCTTGTTGTTGGAAATACAAGTATCCAAGCTACCGGACCATTTCCGTCATTATACTCTGATAAGGAAGCTGGATGGATTTCCTGCAACCTGGTCATTACTTTTTCGTCTACACTCAACTGATCAGCGTCTGTTCGGCTAGCAAAAACATCATCAGCCAGTTGTATCATTCTCTCAAAATTGGACTTCATGGTACTGTTTAATAAAAAAATGAGAAGAAAAAAATCAACAGGTAAACATCAATACAGCATCAGACTTATTTTTTATTTTGAATCGATCGTCAATGCGCCTTCCTACAACCCAAACAATCTTTTTTCCAGACTCCATCACCCATTGCTGGTCTTTTTCAAATTTTGAAAGCTTTATGTCCGTCATGAATCTTGAAATCTTTTTTTTCTTTTTCATTCCCAATGGATAAAAATAATCGCCTTCTTTCCATGGCCTTAAAATAAGCGGAAAAGTCAACTCATGTTTATTTATATACGCAATATGATTTTCTAAAAGATTAAGATTCTCAACAACCACTGACTTCATTGTCATTGTTTGATTACCAAAAGCTACTTCAATTGCATCTTCTGATATTACTACAAGTTTGTTTTTGACCTCACTTACAGAAGTGATCAACAACCATTCGCGATTTTTCAAAACAATATGGGAAGCAGACTGCATCGATTTGCCGGTTGACGCAAGAAATAATTTTTTGATTTCCATGCAATGATCAACGTTGAATCCAAACCTGCTAAAAATCTCAAACATGATAGTATCTAGGGGAACCATGTTCATCAACTTCCTTACAGGTATTTTCCAACCAACATCATTTTTTAGTAGTAGCTTTTGGATCGTCTTTTCCAAATGAAGCTGATAGATGAAATTTATTTCAGAAAATCGTTTTCCGTTTCCAACTAGATTGGCATCCACCTCAGGAAAAACTTTCCTGATCAATGGCAACACCTCAAGCCTAAAAAGATTTCTTGTATAATGATCATCAGCATTTGAGCTGTCTTCAACCCATTTTATAGATAATGCTGCCGCATATTCAGCAAGTTCTTTACGGGTAAATGACAACAATGGCCTAACAAGGTGATTCAACTTCGGCTTCATGCCTATCAATCCAGATATGCCGGTTCCCCTGAAGAAATTCATGGCAATGGTTTCCGCTTGGTCGTCATTATGATGTGCAAGCAATACCCAAACTTCAGAACCAAGTAATTTTTTTTCTTTGACAACTTCTTCAAACCAACGGTATCTCAATATCCTTGCAGTTTCCTGAACACCCTTCCCCATATTAACCATTTGCTCCCTAGTTTCAAATGATTTGACTTGAATATTTACATTCATTTCAGCGGCTAATGAACGAACAAATTGTTCATCACGATTACTTTCATCCCCTCTCAAATTGAAGTTGCAATGAAGTATTTCAAAAGAAAAACCACTGTTTTTTAATAGCCGTGCCAATACCACAGAATCAAGTCCACCACTACACGCCAGTAACAGCGAATCCTGTTGCTTCCAAAGTTTTTTTGAAACCACGGAATCACTAAACTGTTTTACCAAATTCTTCACTTCTTGTTGTTGATTCATAATCTACATTTCCATTTCATCTTTCAGTTGATTGTATGCCGCTTTAAGCTCCCTGAGTGCATGCGTGTCTTGTTGCTTCTCAGCCTCCTGCATTCCATTTTCATAAAATACTAACGCCTCCCCTAACATCTCAGCTCTTTCCAATAATTTTCCAAGGTGATAGTACGTCCCAACATACGCTGGATTCATTTCCAGGATTTCCTTAAACAACATTTCAGCTTCTGCATCATCCGCCTTCTTGATATATTCAAGTGCCAATGCATGCCTAGAAAACATATCCTGAGGATTGTCTTTAATAAATTGCCTTAAAATTATAATTCTATCCATTGGGGAAAATTTAACCTTTGTTGAAGAAAATTATACCCTCAACAGAAGCTATATTTGTACTGAAATGGTTGTTTCGACAACTTTTATTGAATTTAATAACAGACATTATGAAGATACTTGTTTGTATCAGCAGAACGCCAGATACCACTGCAAAAATAGCCTTCACGGAGAACAACACGAAATTTGCCGCAGAAGGTGTCCAATGGATCATCAATCCATATGATGAGTGGTATGCATTGGTTAGGGCCATTGAACTCAAGGAAAAAGACCCATCTGTCAGTTTACATTTGATTACAGTTGGAGATCCGGAATGTGATCCCATCATCAGAAAAGCATTGGCACTCGGTGGACATGAGGCCATTCGGGTGAATACTGCCAATACAGACGCCTATTACATTGCAAGTCAAATAGCACATGTTGCCAAGGAAGGTAGCTATGATATGATTATGACAGGTAAAGAAACAATTGATCATAATGGCTCTTCTATTGGACCAATGATTTCTGAATTAATGGAACTTCCTTTTATAGGCTTAGCAACCAAACTAGAAATTTCATCAACAGGAGGTGGATTGGTATCAAGGGAAATTGAAGCTGGTGAAGAAACCATGGAAGTTGCCTTCCCTTTTATAATCGCATGTCAGAAAGGAATGGCAGAAGCAAGGATTCCAAATATGCGTGGCATCATGGCGGCTCGCACAAAACCCCTCAACGTATTTGAGCCCATAGCTGTTGACGCACTTACCAACAATATCTCATTTGAATTGCCCCCAGCAAAATCAGGCGTTCGTTTGATACCGGCGGAAACACCTGAACTGCTTGTTAAGATCTTAAAGGAAGAAGCCAAAGTAATTTAAAATAAACCCTATGTCAGTTTTAATATTTACAGAACACAGTGAAGACAGTATAAAAAAATCATCCTTAGAATCAATTTCTTATGGAGTTGCTTTGGCATCAACATTAAACACCGAAGCAATTTCATTGGTAATCGGCAATACAAATGCCTCTCTACCTTCTTTAGGAGATGTTGGAATAAAAAAAGTGCTACACGCAAATAATGCAGGCATCAACTTATCTGACACGGAGCAACTAACAAAAATTATTTGTGATGTTGCATTAAAAAATGATTCTACGGTTGTTATTTTCTCAAATACCATCACAGCAAAAGGAATTGCCCCCCGGGTATCCGTTCGTTTAAAGGCAGGACTGGTAACTGGTGTTATTGCATTGCCAGAGCTATCAAATGGTTTTAACGTAAAGAAAAATGTTTTTTCAGGAAAAGCATTTGCAGAGATTTCAATCTTAACTGAAAGAAAGGTGCTTTCCTTGAATCCAAATTGCTTTGAAATACACAAAACAGGCGGATCCGCAGAAGTAGTTTCAATACAAACTGATGTGCCGGAATCTTCTATAAAAGTTATATCAGTAAACAGAATTGAAGGTGAAATTCCGCTAGCAGAAGCTGAAAAAGTAGTAAGTGCAGGTAGGGGACTAAAAGGTCCTGAAAACTGGGGCATGGTGGAAGAATTAGCAAAATTATTAGGGGCCGCAACTGCTTGCAGCAGGCCTGTTTCAGACTCCGATTGGAGACCACACCATGAGCATGTTGGACAAACAGGACTGTCAATTGCACCCAATCTCTACATAGCCATCGGTATTTC
>CAMBGO010000139.1 GCA_945866165.1 Chitinophaga pinensis
ACCACTTCATTGGAAATGAACTACCAAAAAACAATGAAAGGGGGAAACAGCATCCTAGGATCGCTTTATTTTAAAAGAACAAATGACCTGATTACAAGGTCACAAATAAAAGAGGAAAGCAGTATTCCAGGAAAGCAAGTCTTGATAAATACGTTTATAAATGCTAATAACAGCATGGCATATGGTGCTGAATTAACTTCAAGGAATCCAATTGCTAAATGGCTAGAATTAACCACAAACTTGAATTTTTATAACTCAAGCATAACTTCATCCGAATTGAATGTATCTACAACCAATTCAATTTGGAGCTTTTTTGGAAAAATAAATTCAAACATAAAACTACCCTCAAACTTCAGCGTTCAACTTGCTTTTGATTACAGAAGTAAGTCCATATTACCACAAAGTGGCGGTGGTGGTGGACGTGGCGGTGGCGGCGGATGGGGCGGTGGCGGAGGCGGATGGGGAGGCTTTGTCCAAACTTCAGCTCAAGGGTATATCAATCCTAACTACGGACTTGAAATAGCCATTAAAAAAGATTTCCTCAAAGAAAAGAGAGGATCGCTTACGCTTAGTATGAATGATGTGTTGAAAACAAAAGTGTACGGCTCTTTTTCTGAATCCGCCTATTTTACACAAACCAATTCAAGAAGAAGAGACTGGCAGGTGTTCAGATTGAATTTTAATTACCGTTTTGGAAAAATCGATGTATCTCTTTTCAAGAGAAAAAATACGAAAAGTGGAATGGATGGCATGCAGGAAGGAATGCAAATGCAACAATGATAATAGGCCGCTTTTCGAAGCGGCTTTTTTTTATTCTTTTTTCCCACCCAACATGGGAACAAATGAAAACTCACTAAAACGTTCTTCAATTAAGTCACCATTTATATCTTTGGTAATACGAAGCATACGTTGATTTTCACCTTCGTTTAATGGTATTACCATTATTCCTCCTGGTTTCAATTGGTCAATCAGTTTTTGGGGTATAAATGGAGCTGCAGCTGTGATTAGAACCTTGTCAAAAGGCGCGTATGTTGGCAACCCTTCAAAACCATCTCCATAAAAAGTTTTGATCAATAAAGAAGAAGTGAGCAATTTGAAATTTTTATTTCCCTCGAAAAGCTTTTTTTGTCTTTCTATGGTAAATACTTTTGCCTTTAATTCTGCCAAGATACACGCCTGATAAGCACTTCCTGTTCCAACCTCAAGTATTTTATCAAACGGTTTTATTCCAAGTAATTGGGTTTGGAATGCAACAGTATATGGATGTGAAATTGTTTGATCTTCACCAATTAAGAAGGCTTTTTCTTCGTAAGCATGTTTTTCAAAAGCAGAGTCAAGAAAAAAATGTCTTGGAACATTCATCATTGCACCTAAAACTGCTTCCTCAGAAATTCCCATTTCCCTAATGGAATCTACCATTTTTTTACGCATCCCCTTGTGTAAATATGTATCTTCTGTAGCCCTCATTGATGATTTGCTGTTATGAACTAACCTATTTAGAGAAATTATATATTCTAAATCGAAAGATCTTTTATAATACTATCAATTTTAGCTCCAAGATTTTGGTAAGCAGAATCAAAATCAAGTTCAGAATTTAATGTACCCTGTACACTAAAATAGAATTTAATTTTAGGCTCTGTACCGGAAGGTCTTGCACTGACCTTACTCCCATCTTCCAAAATAAATTGAAGCACATTGCTTTTGGGAAGATCAATATTATAGAGTTGACCTGTATTGATATCTTTTGCTTCGCTACTGTTATAGTCTAATAATGAAGTTACACTGACCCCACCTAATTTAAGAGGCGGTGTTTTTCTGAATCGCTCCATCATATCAGCTATTTGCTGCTGCCCATCTCTTCCCTTTTTTGTAATTGAAACTAAGTGTTCACGGAATAATCCGTATTCTTTGTACAAGGCCACCAGCTTAGAATACAAGGAGCGACCATGCTCTTTTTCATAAGCAGCCATCTCACAAAGAATTGCAACTGCACTTACAGCATCTTTATCTCTTATCTGATCACCGATCATTAGACCATAAGATTCCTCACCACCGATGATATAGTTCTCAGTTCCCTCTTTTTCTTTTATCAATTCTGCAATCCATTTAAAGCCTGTAAGAACATTATAACATGTTACATGATTTTTTGATGCGATAATGTCAATTAAATCAGTAGTAACAATCGTTTTAACAACCATGTCCTTAGGAGTTGCAATTCCTTTAGTTTTTCTGGCTTCGATTAGATAATTAAACGCCAATACAGCTGTTTGGTTTCCATTTAATAAAATCCATTTCCCTTACGCATTCTTTACCCCAACACCTACCCTATCAGCATCAGGATCAGTTCCCAATAAAATATCTGCATCAATTGCTTCAGCTTTTTTCAAGCCAAGGCTCATTGCTTCACTTTCTTCAGGATTTGGATAAACAACCGTAGAAAAATTTCCATCGGGAATGATCTGTTCTTCAACTAGTGTAACATTACTAAAACCAAATGCGGCCAATACATCAGGAACTAATTTAATTCCAGATCCGTGAATTGGTGTATAAACAATCTTCAGATCATGCTGTTTTTTAATCATATCTGGATATACACTCAAACCTTTTAGCATTGAGATATAAAGTTGATCTATTTCTTTTCCTATTAAATGGATATTAGATTCTCCGCCAGTCCATTTTACGTCATCGATTGAAGCAATTTGCTCCACTTCCGTAATTACATTTTCATCATGCGGTGGAACCAACTGTCCTCCGTCATTGAAATAAGCCTTATAGCCATTATATTCTTTTGGATTGTGTGAGGCAGTACAAACCACTCCGCCATGGCATTTAAGGTGCCTTATTGCGAATGACAACTCAGGAGTAGGTCGCAACTCTTCAAATAGAAAAACCTGGATTCCATTGGCGGCCATCACATTGGCAGTAATTTCTGCGAAAAGCCTGCTGTTATTTCTGCAATCATGAGCAATCGCAACACGAACTTGTTCACCTTTAAAAGATTTCAACAAATAATTTGCAAAACCCTGAGAAGCCATTCCGATAGTATACTGATTAACCCTGTTTGTTCCAACTCCCATTATTCCCCTGAGTCCACCAGTACCAAATTCAAGTCCCTTATAAAAAGAATCAATTAGCTCATCCGGATTATTCTTTTGTAATTCAAGGATTATTGACTTTGTATGCTCATCATATTTACCTTTGAGCCATTCATCAATTTTAATTTGTATTTGCTGCTCCATGTTACAACTTATTTTAACAAAAATACCAAAGGAAAGGCTAAATGCAAGTAACTAAAAGATTTATATTAAAAACGTATATTATATAAATTTTGGACAAAAAACTAAATCATATAAATATCATTCGAATGTCAACAAGGAAATTAATACTTCTTGTTGTGATTCTTTTTTCAATGAAAGTCAATGGAGTAACTCAGGATACCATGGCTGTTCAACATTTTAAAACACACACGGGTAGTGAAAAAAAATTGAACAATCGAAAATGGATACTGGGTACAGTTCAAACTAGTTTATGGGCAGGCGCTCTTATATCCTTAGAAAAGGCATGGTATTCGGATTATGAAAAAAGTTCATTTCAAACATTTAATGATTGGAATGAATGGCAACAGATGGATAAGATTGGACATTTTTACTCGGCTTATCATATTAATGAGCAGACGACAAAACTATGGGAATGGGCAGGGACTGAGAGAAAAAAATCAATCCTCATAGGTGGTATAAGCAGTTTGGTATTTTTAAATACAATTGAACTACTCGATGCATATTCCGCAAAATGGGGTTTCAGTGGGTCTGATGTTGTGGCTAATTTTATGGGGACGGGTTTTTATATTGGGCAGGCTCTTGCATGGAAGGAGCAACGTATTAGATTAAAGTTTTCATACCATCCTAAAAGCTATCGCGAATTAAATGACCGAGCCAATCAATTGTTTGGTAATGGAGCTATCGAAAGGGCATTGAAAGACTATAATGGGCAAACTTATTGGGCAAGTATAAATCTCAAGTCATTTTTCCCAAGTAGTAAGTTGCCCAATTGGTTATGTCTTTCCATTGGCTATGGGGCAGATAACATGTTAGGCGGTTTTAAAAATGAATGGACAAGTTTATCAGGAACCACAATTAATAGATCAGATTTGCAAAGAAGTAGGAAATACCTATTATCGGCTGACCTTGATTTATCCAAATTAAAACCCAAGAGCAAGGTTGTAAAAACTATTTTTTCGCTTTTAAATACAATAAAAATTCCTGCACCAACTATTGTTTTTAATAACAAAAGCAAAGCAAGTATAAGGTTTTTATACTTTTGAAATAACTAAGTTATTCAACATAGGCACCTAAAATTCTCTCTTCTTCAACCTCTACTTGTATATGTTCATTTAAAGAGGTTGATAAGGATACGCCAACATAATCAACATGTACTGGAAATACTTTATAGCTTCTTTCCACAAGAGTAAGTGTTTGCATTTTATTTGGTTCATGCTCTAAAAAAGGAGTCATGGCATATAAAAGTGTTTTACCGCTGTTTACAACATCATCTATAATGATTAAAACATTCCCTTTTACCATCGAAGCGTTATTAACGACACATTCCATTGGATTCTTTTTGTTTAAATTGACATCAATCAGTGTAGCTTCAAAGGAAAAATCATCTTTTAAGAATTTCTTTATTTGGTGGGCAATTACAGTACCATTGTCTCTTATACCTGCTAATATGATATGTTTTTGTCCCTTGTTATTTTCCATAATCTCGAAAGCCATACGCCTCATTTTCATCATGGCGGTTTCTTGAGACAATATATATTTCTTTTTCATTGATTTCAATATGGTTTAGATTGAATTACATCATGTAATTTAGCAATTGTAAGTAAAGACAATGGAAATTTTACAACAAATTATCTTCTTAGCTATACTTGGTCTAGCTGTTTTTTTGTTTTCAAGAAAAGTCATGGGTATCAAGAGGAATATTTCACTTGGATACGATGAGAAGCTGTCTGATCAACCCTTGAGAAGATGGAAAAATGTTTTTTTATTGGCATTGGGGCAAAAGAAAATGTTTAAAAACCCATTGGTTGCAATCCTTCACCTATTCATTTATCTTGGGTTTATCATCATCAATATTGAAATACTTGAAATAATATCAGATGGAATATTCGGCTCACACCGGCTTTTTCAACCGCTAATACCAAATTTATACCCCTTTTTAATCAATATTTTTGAATTACTTGCCTTGTCGGTTATCGTTGTATGTATAATTTTTCTTGCTCGAAGAAATCTGGTACATGTTAAAAGGCTTTGGTCAACCGACATAAAAGGATGGCCTTCAAAGGATGCTAATATCATTTTGATTGTAGAAGTAGTACTAATGATGTTATTCCTTACAATGAATGCCTCTGATACCATGCTCCAGGAGTTGGGTGTAGGACATTATGCTGAACAGCGAACAGGGTTTTTTATCGTTTCTTCTCTTTTTATACCTGTATTAAAAGGATTAGATGCAAATAGCCTGGTTATTCTGGAACGAAGCTGTTGGTGGCTTCATATCATAGGAATATTCTCCTTCCTAAATTACCTGCCTTGGTCGAAACACCTGCATATAATTTTGGCTTTCCCTAATGCTTTTTTTGCTAGGCTAACACCACCTGGTAAGATGCAGAACATGGTTGCAGTGCAAAATGAAGTGATTTATGCGTTTCAACCGGAACTTGCTCCAACAACACCTCAAGAGGGGCCACAACAAAAATTTGGCGCAAAAGACATACAAGATCTAAGTTGGAAAAATATTTTAGATGCATATAGTTGTACTGAATGTGGCAGATGCAGTGATGAATGTCCTGCTACTCAAACAGGGAAACTATTGTCACCAAGAAAAATAATGATGCAAACAAGGGACAGGGCTGAGGAGATTGGCAGGAACATAGATAAAAATGGAACATTCATAGAAGATAACAAATCCCTTCTCAATGATTATATTTCAGAAGAAGAACTCAGGGCTTGTACATCTTGTAATGCCTGTGTTGAAGCCTGTCCTGTAAGCATCAACCCGCTGGATATCATCCTCCAAATGAGAAGGTATCTTGTAATGGAAAAAAGCATCGCACCCCAAGAATGGACAATGATGTTTGGAAATATTGAAAACAATTTCGCCCCCTGGAAATTCTCCCCAGACCAACGTGCCGATTGGGCCAAAAATGATAAAAATTAAACATGAACGTTCGAATATATAAGGATGAGATAGAAAAAGGCAATCACCCCGAGGTGCTGTTTTGGGTTGGATGTGCCGGCAGCTTTGATCAACGTGCCCAAAGTATTACTAAGGCTTTTGTTCAAATATTAAATAAAATTGGAATCAATTACGCGATTTTGGGTACAGAAGAAATGTGTACTGGAGATCCAGCAAGGAGATCAGGAAATGAATTCATGTTTCAGATGATGGCTTATCAAAACATCAAATTATTAGACGGATACAGCATAAAAAAGATCATCACTGCTTGCCCACACTGCTTCAATACATTAAAAAATGAATACCCTG
>CAMBGO010000140.1 GCA_945866165.1 Chitinophaga pinensis
TCCACCACCTATTTCACCAATCATTACAATTCCTTTTGTTTCAGGGTCGTTCATCAACAACTCAACAGCATCTTTTGTTGGAGTGCCAATGATAGGATCACCACCAATGCCAATAGCCGTTGTAATACCCATACCAGCTTTTACAATCTGATCTGCTGCCTCGTATGTAAGTGTTCCAGATTTGGAAACAATTCCAATCTCACCTGCCTTGAAAATAAAGCCTGGCATGATACCAACTTTACATTGTCCTGCAGTAATTACACCAGGACAGTTTGGTCCAATCAATCTTGTATTTGTGCTTTCTAAATAGTGTTTCACTTTTACCATGTCTTGCACAGGGATACCCTCAGTAATACATACAACCAACTCAATCCCTGCTTCCGCGGCTTCAATAATCGCATCAGCAGCAAAAGCTGGTGGTACGAAAATGATACTCACATTCGCTCCAGCTTTGCTCACCGCATCTGCAACCGTGTTGAATACTGGTCTATCAAGATGCGTACTTCCACCCTTTCCAGGTGTAACACCACCAACCACATTTGTTCCATATTCAATCATTTGTGTTGCATGAAAAGTTCCTTCGGTTCCGGTGAAGCCCTGAACAATGATCTTAGAAGAAGAGTTTACAAGAACTGACATATTGTAAAGATTATTTTTTGTGGGACGAAGTTAATTAAAAGAAGGGAAGTCTCAAAGGGTAATGATTCCAAAGCGACTGATGATTAGAGATAATGAATCCTTATTTATCAACTTTTAAGCAATTCATCCATATTCCTATTATTGTCGATTTTGCCCATTTTTTCAAGCATACGCATGTCCTTGGCGTCTTTTAAAAAATCGGAGGCAAAAATGAAATTATTCAGTTTCTCATTCTTGCTGAAAATGATCTCTTGGTTGGTGCCTTCCCATTCTTTTTTTCCCTGATACATATACATGATCTTGTCACCAATCTCCATCACGCTATTCATATCGTGTGTATTTACAACCGTGGTAATGTTATATTCTGTGGTAATTTCTTTGATTAATTTATCAATTACAAGAGATGTTTGTGGGTCGAGACCCGAGTTAGGTTCATCACAAAAAAGATATTCTGGATTTAAAACGATAGCCCTTGCTATACCCACTCTTTTTTTCATTCCACCACTGATCTCTGCAGGGAATTTCTTGTGTGCATCATTCAAATTAACCCTGTCTAATACTTCATCAACCCTTTTTTGTTTTTCTGCTTTTGTTTGATTACTGAACATATCCAATGGGAACAATATATTTTTTTCAACGGTCATGCTATCAAACAAAGCCGAACCTTGAAATAGCATTCCTATTTTTCTTCGCAATTCTTTTTTTTGATCTTGGTTCATCATTGAAAAATTGTCTCCATTGTACATGATCTCACCAGAGTCGGGTTGTATTAATCCAACAAGACATTTCATAAGGACGGTTTTACCGCTGCCACTTGCTCCAATGACGAGGTTACATTTTCCTGTTTCAAATTCTGATGAAACATTTTCTATGATTGTTTTTCCGGAAAACCCCTTTTGTATATTTTTAATTGAGATCATTTGGTTTTTTTAAAGGAGTATAGCAGCCAGAACGTAGTCTGCCAGTAAAATCATGATACAACTTGTTACAACTGCCGTTGTACTAGCCCGCCCAATTTCAAGTGCCCCACCTTTTACATTGTATCCGAAATAGGCTGGAATTCCTGTGATGATGAAGGCAAATGTATAGGCTTTGGCGAGTGCAAAATTTACATTGTATGGGACAAAAGATTCAATTAATCCTTTATCATAAATTTCATGTGGCAAAATACCTGTAAGATCACCTACAAATCGACCGCCCCAAATACCCAGTACCATTGCAATAATAACCAGTAGTGGAATCATAATGAGCGCTGCCAAGATTTTTGGAAGAATAAGATATGCTTTGGTATTGATTCCCATTATTTCCAGTGCATCAATTTGTTCACTCACTCGCATATTGCCTAATTCACTTGATATTTTACTTCCCACAACACCTGCCAATACAATACAAGTGATGGTAGGTGCAAATTCAAGAATGACACTGTCACGTACAATTTGAGCAATCACAGAGCGCGGGATAATTGGAGAAACAAACTGATAGGAAGTTTGCAATGTTGATACGGCGCCAATGAAAACGGATATGATTGATACAATTCCCAGCGAGCCAATACCAAGTTCAACACATTGGTGCATTAATTCCTTCCAATATATTTTGAGGTTTTCCGGCTTCGTGAACATGCCTTTAAGCATCAACAGAAACGCTCCCAGTTTTGTGAAAATATTCATCTTTTTATATTGAGTTCTAAATTAAGGATTCTTCTTACCTTAAAAAAGAACTATTGTTTCTTAACTTTTTGCATTTTATACTGTGCATCTATTACAGCAATCATCACCATGTTCAAAATGCTTCTAATTGATGAGCCAAGTTGTAATACATGGACTGGTTTTTTTAATCCAAGCAAAATTGGTCCAATTGCATCTGCCTCGCCAACTTCCTGCAGCAGGTTATAGGCAATGTTTCCTGAACTTAAGTTGGGAAAAATAAGGGTATTCACATCCCCCGAATCAGCCAACTCAGAAAATGGATAGCTGTCTTTTATGATTTCTTTATTAAAAGCTACAATTCCTTGCATTTCACCATCTACAATCAATGATGGATTTTTTTCCTTTACAATCTTTCTTGCATTTCGAACAAGAATAGCTTCCGGTGTGTCACTGCTACCGAAATTGGAATAACTCAACATTGCAATTCTTGGTGTAATTCCAAAGGATTGTACTTCTTTTGCAACCATCAAAGTGATATCTGCCAGTTCGCTTGCAGTTGGATTAAAATTGACTGTTGTATCAGCTAAGAAAAGCGGTCCTTTTTTTGTTAGCATGATATACATACCAGCAATTTTACTAACGCCTTCTTCTGTGCCAATGATTTGAATGGCAGGACGAATCGTATCAGGATAATTTCTGCTCAAGCCAGAAATCATGGCATCTGCATCACCACATTCAACCATCATGCAGCCAAAGTGATTCCTGTCTTTCATCTTCTTACTCACCTCATATTTATTGACTCCTCGCCTTTGTCTTTTTTTGAAATAAATCTCGCCATATGCTTTCCTTTTCTCATTCATTTCATCTCCTTTCGGATTGATGATTTGCATGTCCTCAATATACACAGCATTGCTCTCTGCAAGTTCATTAATCACTTTTGGGTCGCCAAGTAGAATAGGAATTGCAATTCCTTCATCAGCTGCCAACTGCGCTGCCTTTAATATCTTGATATTTTCAGCATCGGCAAAAACAACCCGCTTGGGATCTTTTCTGGCCTTGCTTCCAAGTGCACGCACCAGCTGATTATCAATTCCAAGCCGTTTATTAAGTTCAATTGTATATGCATCCCAGTCAACAATTTTTTTCTGTGCCACGCCACTGTCCATTGCAGCTTTTGCAACAGCAGGTGAAATGGTGCTGATGAGTCTTGGATCAAGTGGTTTTGGAATGATATAGTTTGGACCAAAAGCAATAGTTGTTTCATTGTATGCCATATTTACAATGTCTGGTACAGCTGATTTTGTTAGCTCTGCCAATGCTTTTACCGCAGCTAGTTTCATCTCCTCATTGATACTTGTTGCCCTAACATCCAACGCTCCTCTAAAGATATACGGGAACCCAAGTACGTTGTTCACTTGGTTAGGATAGTCG
The DNA here is from genome assembly GCA_945866165.1 of Chitinophaga pinensis. GTDB lineage: Bacteria > Bacteroidota > Bacteroidia > Chitinophagales > Chitinophagaceae > Pollutibacter. The sequence goes on from CAMBGO010000140.1 coordinate 3,717, forward strand.
GACCTTCCTGTGGCCATGATGATATCTTTTCTAACTGATGTCGCATCCTCCCAACTAATCTCCGGATCAGGATTTGCCATGGCAAAAACAATCGGCCTGGATGCCATTTTCTTGATCATCTCTTTTGTAACTACATTGCCTTTGCTTAGTCCAATAAAAACATCTGCTCCCTTGAATGCATCTTCAAGGCTGATGTCTTTTCTTTTTACAGCAAAACGTTTCTTTCTTTCATCAAGATCTGTTCTGTTATGATGAATCAGTCCTTTTGAATCAAACATCAATACGTTTTCTGTTTTTGCACCCAATGCTTCATAAATTTCTATGCATGCCATTGCGGCAGCACCCGCACCGTTAACAAGGATGAGCACATCCTTCATCTTTTTCTTCTGCAACTCTAACGCATTGAGCAAAGCTGCAGCACTAATGATGGCAGTTCCATGTTGGTCATCATGCATCACAGGAATTTTCATCTGCTCCTTCAACTTTTGTTCAATATAAAAACATTCCGGGGCCTTGATATCTTCTAAGTTGATGCCCCCGAATGTAGGCTGAAGGGATTTGACAATCTCAACAAACTTCACTGGGTCTTTCTCGTCAATTTCAATATCAAAAACATCAATGTCTGCAAATATTTTAAACAGAACTCCCTTGCCCTCCATTACTGGCTTACCTGCTTCCGGACCAATGTCTCCGAGTCCAAGGACAGCAGTTCCATTACTAATTACCGCTACCAAGTTGCCCTTTGCTGTATACTTATATACATTTTCTGGATTTGCTACAATTTCAAGACATGGTTCTGCTACACCAGGCGAATATGCAAGAGAAAGATCACGTTGCGTTTTAGCCTCTTTTGTAGGTACTACTTCTATTTTTCCTGGCCTGCCTTTTGAATGGTATTCAAGCGCCTGTTCTCTTCTGAGTTTTTTTTGCATAATGTCATTTTGTAGCTCCTATAAAAGCCATTATTCCTATTCCAATCTCTATTGCTCTTTCATCTATATCGAATCTAGGTGTATGAACACCTGATGTAATTCCCATTTGCTTGCTACCTGTTCCTAACCTGAAAAAACAACCTGGAATTTTTTGGGAGTAATATCCAAAATCTTCTGCTCCCATTCTCAATTCAGTTTCTTCTACATTAGAGGTGCCAATAAATTCTTCGCCTAGTATTCTCGCATGATTACACAGTGCAGGGTTATTGTAAACAGTTGGATATCCAATATCTATTTTAAGTTCAATTTCTGCACGGTTGGCTTTGGCCAAATTTTCAACGATCTCTGTTATCCTTTTATGTGCTTCAAAACGCCAGGCTTCATCCATTGCACGGAAAGTACCTTTTAGGTTGACCTCGGAAGGAATTACATTGGTGGTATGACCTCCTTGAAATGAACATATTGAAAGCACAGAAGGGGAGAAGGGGTCGTTGTTTCTGCTAACAACTTGTTGCAATGCAACTACCAAATGTGATGCAGTGAGAATTGTATCTGTTGTTTGATGTGGTGATGCAGCATGCCCACCTTTTCCTTTGATCGTTATGTATAATTCGTCTGCACTGGCCATCACCTTGCCAGATCTAAAACTTAATTTTCCGGTTTCAAGCAATGGATGTACATGTAATCCATAAATTGCTTGAGGTGCAGGACTTTCGAGAACTCCTTCTTTGATTAGTATGCTTGCTCCGCCCGGATTTTTTTCTTCTCCGGGTTGAAAAATAAGTTTAATTGTTCCATCCCATTCTGATTTTAATTCATTCAAGATTTCTGCTGCTCCTAGCAAACAGGTGGTGTGAACATCATGACCACAAGCATGCATAACTCCAGTAACAGTTGATGCATAAGGCACATTATTTTCTTCCTGTATTGGTAATGCATCCATGTCTGCTCTTAATGCGATTACCCTATTGGATGATCTTCCTTGTATGATGCCAACAACACCGGTTTCTGCCATCACCGTAAAAGGGATCCCGAGTTCTCTCAATTTATCCTGAACAAATATTGAAGTATTATATTCCTGATAACTCAACTCAGGATGGGCATGCAAATGACGTCGCACTTGGCGGTATTTTTCAAAATACCTTGAAGCAAGGGTTTTAATTTTTTCTTTCAAAATCACTTCCATAGCTAAAAAATAATTAGCTTAAAAAAATCAATGCCCATTGAATACCATGCTCTTTATGAGACTATTGGTCTTTCCCGTGGCAAGCCTTGAATTTCTTACCACTGCCACAAGGGCAAGGATCGTTTCTTCCAACTTTTGGTCCAACTCTTACAGGTTCTTGTTTTATTGAATCTGAAGGGTCGTGGTATTCTTGATCGTCAATTTTATTATTTGATGAATTGCGATCCGCAACGTCATCTTTCCTTAATTTCATTCCAGTCATATCTGTTCTACTTTCCCGGCCTTCTCTCAATGTACTTGCTCCTTGATCTACTGGTAAACCTGCGTGACATATGAATGATACAATTTCTTTGTTTACCTCAGCATCCATCTCCGCAAATAGCTGAAATGCAGTTTGTTTGTATATTACCAGAGGATCTTTTTGTTCATACACTGCTGTTTGCACACTTTGCTTCAAGTCGTCCATGCCCCTCAGATGCTCTTTCCAGCTGTTATCAATGATCGCAAGTGTAATGCTTTTTTCCAAAGCACCCACCATTTCTGCACCCTTGCTGTTTATCGATTTGTCAAGGTTAGTTAATACATTAATAGTTTTTTTGCCATCTGTAAATGGCACCAGCACATTTTCGATTTGCCTTCCTTGCGTGAGCCTAACATTCTGGAAAACAGGAAGTGATTGTTT
>CAMBGO010000141.1 GCA_945866165.1 Chitinophaga pinensis
TCTAAAAGGCAATAAATATAATTACATTGATAGTATATAAATTAATGTTGGCTTCAATGAAGATCAAGTAACAAAATATACTTTTAATGTTAGTAAAGTTCAAATTCCAGAAAATATTACATTTTTAAATAAGCACGGTATTTCTATTCTTCAAAATATTTTTGTTTACGATTACTATTGGCGTCTTTTTCGAAATTTAAAAATTCGATCAATTGAAGAAGTTCAAGTCTATGAGGGCCTCTTTGTTCCTAATCAAATAATTGAGTTATTGAAATTTCAAACTAAAATTCCGCTGAATATTTTGAATTATGGAATGATGTCAAAATTTTTTATGCTATTTTCTTATGTAATGAAACTTAGATTGAAGTAATAACTTTTTGAACAATATTTACCCATGCATATTTTTCATAATATTCTTCTGGAATTTCATCATCTTGATTTGTTGTTTCTGTGATTTTCTTAACAAATCCTTCCCAATCATCATTTCCTACAACCCTTAGTTTTTCTCCACAAACAGACTTGTTAACTCCAATTGCTCCATTTTCTGTTGCAATTACTGTTGCTCCTAATCCAAGGGCTTCTATCATTTTTGTTTTCACTCCACCACCCGTATTAACTGGATTCAATAATACATCAGCTGCTTTGGTATATTGATCTATATCGTTTACAAAACCAGCATAAAAAACATGTTGATCATTCCATTTTTTTAAACCTTCAAATTCAGCAGGTAAATTTTTACCGGCAATTAATATATTGTATTTCAATCCTGTTTTTAGTAGTAAGGGATTTATTTTATTAAGTATATCTCTAAGTGCATTTGAGTTGGGTGAGTAGTTTAATAGTCCATTGAAAAACAATAATTTATATTCAGGATTAAGCAAATGTTTTATACATACCTCTTCTTTGCTTATTTTTTTATCTTTTGGATATTCATTTTGTGTTATTCCATAGGGTATAATTATACATTTCCCTTCATCAATATCCATTTTATTCGACATCCAAAGTTTATCATCATCAGATATACAAAATATTTTATCTGCTTTTTTTAGAATCCAATTTTCATAAATTTTCAATAACCACCACCACCATTTACCTAGAGATCGGAATCGCTCATTTTCTATATTAAGCGTATGGATTACTAATTTTACACCTGTGAGGTATTTTAAAATGACCCCAACCCAACCAATATATGGTTGTGTTATTATTATCGTTGCAATTTTTTTGTCTTTGATGATTTTGCGTATCTGACCAATAATTAAAATATCAATGTATCTTAATCTACTTTTTTTTAGTAAAGGCAGATATACATAATTTTCAATTTTTGATGCGTCGTTGTCCTTCGTTCCAACAGCATATAAGTCTGTTATTCTTCCTAGATATTCAAGAAAATAATGAATGTATTTTTGACCACCAGAATTAACTGGCAAATAACTATAGCTTGCAATATTTAGAATTCTTTTGTTCAAAAAGTTATTCTTTGCCAGATTTATTTATTAGATTCTTCAGTATAGGTATAAAGTTGGCTAAAAGTAATATCCATATTGCTAGGCTGGCACCAATGGCAACCGGTACTGATTTTGTATATGATTCAGGCTTAAATTCAAATTTGATTTCATGCTTACCTGCTGGTATTTCCACTCCCCTTAAAACATAATTTGTTTTGTATATAGGGCTTTCCTTTCCATCAATATATGCCTTCCATCCAAATTGATAATACACTTCACTGAAAACGGCAAAGGAGTTTCCTGCATTGTTTGACTGATAGTAAACATTGTCATGATCATTTTTGACCAACCAAATAGAATCTCCTGCTGCCTTGCTTATATTTTTATTTTTTATTTCTGTTTCAACAATCGCATCATCTTTTATTTTTAAGCTATCTAAACCAGCCATAACCTTGGTTGGTTCTTGTATTGTAGTTACTTTGTTCACTAACCAACATGTTCCAGCTGCATCTGGGTTGAATTGGTATTTTATTTGTCCCGATTGTTGATCCCGAAATATAAAATATTTTGTATTCAACATATTTACCGTTGGCATACAATTTGGAAACTTGTATAGTTGATTTTCAATAAGATCTTGATAGATGCTCAGTTTTGCAGCATGGTACCCTCCAATGCTTTGATGAAATACAGATGTAATTGCGTTGCCATTAAACGCAGCACTAATCCCATTTGAAATATCCAATACCCTGTAGGTACCAGTATCTTTTGAGATTTCTAAGTTATGTGGTGCAGCTATAAAAGTAGATTCATTTTCTTCTTTCTCTTGAAAATTCTTTTCACTAAAGTATTTTGAATCTATCACAAATATATCTATCAGTGAAAGCACTCCAATTATTGCAATTGCAACTATGGCATTAATTTGTTTTTTTAGAAATAGCCAAACTGAAATGGCCGCAATTAAAACAAAAAACAAGCTTCTAAAGATGTCGCTTAACATCAATGATTTCCTATCTTCTTTTAATCCGTCTACAAAATTATTGACTTGCGTAAGAATTGCTTCTCTCTGCTCAACATTACTGATTTGCGATACCTGTTTTAAAAGAGTTTCATCATTTTCAGTTTTAAAGGTTGAACTCATATATAGAATAAAGGCCAAAACAAAAACCGATAACACCACCGCTAATCCTTTTTTATATTCTTTCAGTCCAGTCTTTATAAAATCTGAATAGAAGATAGCCTGACTCGCTATAACGGCACTTAGTGCAAATATGAAGGTGGGTATCACCATGATCATACTTGGTGCCCTGAATTTATTATAAAAGGGTAGGTGATCGAGTAGGAATACATTGAAGGTTTCAAAGTAAAGTCCCCAGCTCATCATAAAGGTGAATGCCACCACCGCAATCATCCACCATTTGTGTTTATTTGGAATAAAGCTCAGTCCTAGCAATGCTAAAAAACAAACAATGGCTCCCGAATAGGGCGGACCTGCTGTTCCTGAAGTTATGCCCCCCCAATAAAACTGAATATACCCCTGTAGTTGTTGTGCCAACTCTTGTGGCATTTGTTGCAAGGCTTCAATTCCCTTGGAATCTGCTTGATCTACTTCCATATTGCCTGAGCTTCCTCCATAAATCATGGGGAACATCATTACCAGCGGTTCTGATTTAAAAAAGCTATAGCTAAGTGCATAGTCTTTGCTTAATCCAGTTTTTGTGTTTTTGCTCGTAGCATTTGCTAGTACACTACCTCCTCTGATAGATGCCTTCGAATATTCATAGGTAGTTGCAAGTATAACTGCATTGCAGAACAGTCCTATTAATCCTGCTGCAATTGCCAATGAAAATGCTTTTATTAGATGCAAATACTTCTTCTCCTTAATCCAATCAAATGCATATCCAACTGACATGAATACCGCAATGATAAAAGCATAGTATGCAATTTGAGGATGGTTCACAGATACCATTGAGCCTGTGAACAAAGCTGTGAGTGCAGTTCCTAATAGAAGCCGCCCCTGGTAAAGTAATATCAATGAGCCTATAAAAGCTGGTAGATATCCAATGGCTAGCATTTTAGTATCATGTCCAACTGAGATGATTATAGGATTGTATGTGGCGTATGCATAGGCAAGTGATCCAATGATGCTTATGTATGAATTAATTTTTAATATCTGAGTTAATAGATAAAAACAAATTGAAGCTAGAATGAAAAAGTAAAATGGTTTTGGTAGTCCAAGGCTTAGTATGTTAAAAGCATACCCAATGGTAAATGGATTGGGTGCAGAAATTGCTATTTGATAGCCAGGCATTCCACTGAACATGCCATTTGACCACAAGGGTAGGGTGCCGTATTTTTCTTCATATTTTCGTTGGTCTTCATACATTGCTTTCCATTGCATGGTATCAGATTGCTGCAATACCTTACCGTCCAATGCTGGCTTGCAAAAAACAATTGCAACAATCAAAAAGATCATTAAAGCAAGTAGATGTGGATAGATTGCTTTCAGGTTGAAGAGCTTCATTCTGTGTTATTTATGTATGACAAAGTAGATTCGAAACAAAGATATTGATTTAGGCCTTAGAATATTGCTTCGTTTATCTAAATTTGCAAGCCACTTAAGCCTATTTTATTAGACTTTACGCTAATGTTAAATCAACAATAAATTTCATATACCTTAAACTTTTGTATACATGAGTTTTTTAAAAGAGTTCAAAAAATTTGCATTAAGAGGGAACTTGGTAGATATAGCAGTGGCCTTTGTAATGGGAGGTGCTTTTGGCAAGGTGGTATCTACATTTACCGATAAAATGGTTGCGCCTGTGATCGGCATTCTTACGGGTGGTCAGAATTTTAACGACAAGAAAATCGTTCTTAAACAAGCTGCTGAAGAAGTGAAAGACCCTAGTGGAAATATAGTCATTCCTGCAAGTAATGAAGTAGATCTTGCCTGGGGCGCATTTGTAACTTCAATTATTGATTTTTTGATAGTCGCGCTAGTTATGTTCGTTATTATAAAAGCTATAAACTCACTAAAAAAGAAAGAAGAAGAAACACCTGCTGCTTTATCTAAGACCGAGGAATTACTTACTGAAATCAAGGAACTGTTGAAGAATTAATTTGAAAGCAATATGATAGGTTTTATTTTTTGTAGATGCTGTCAACTATATCTGCAACAACCTTGTCAATTGGCAAGCTTACAGCATGTGCTCCAAAATCGTCTAAACTGATTAGTCTGAAAGTTTCAGTTTCACCGGTTTCTTGATAAACCGCCAATTGCTTCTCATCAAAATCAAAATTCTTTTCCCTTAATGGGACTTTTATTTCTTCCAAAGGATGCACCCAATAGTAAATAGAAACTATTTGATATGTTGAATCGAATGCAGACATCTGAAAGAAGTCTGTAGTATAAAGATGATCACCAACCCTTACCTTCAGATTCATTTCCTCCATAAATTCTCTGGCAAGACATTCCCTTGTACCTTCACCAAATTCTAGTCCGCCTCCCGGAAATTTTGTATAATAATTGCCCCTAATAAATTCATCACTTACAAGTACTTTTTTTTCTTCTGTTATTAAAAGTCCATAAACACGGATCGTAAACATTGTAAGAATTTAAGTTTTTTAAATCGAAAAAATTATTCAACTACGAAATTGTGATCTCACCCTTATAAACAAATACTGCAGGTCCTATCAGCCAGATATTGCTGACCTGGTTTTCATTTTTTCTTTCAAATTCAACTTCCAATTTTCCGCCTAGTACTTTCACCTTTACAAGATGTTTTCCATCAATTGAGGTTGATGCAATAGCTGCTGCAGTAGCACCTGTCCCACAGCTTAATGTTTCATCTTCAACGCCACGCTCGTATGTTCTTAATGCTATACCTTCCTCAATTTGTTCTACAAAGTTTACATTGATTCCGTTTTGTTTGTATAATTCGCTGTAGCGTATTTTCTTGCCTTCATTATATACATCCAATTCTTTGATGCCAATAACATTTTTTATATAGTGTGGCGAGCCTGTGTTGAGCATCTTGTCATCGCCGATAGAACTAATACCATTAACATCCTGCATCTTTAATTTTATGTTTCTGTCTTCATTGTATGATGCCAGGTGCTCACCATCAACCGCAATGAATTTATAAGTTGTTTTCTTGATTCCCATGTCGTTCGCAAATTGAACCATACACCTTCCGCCATTACCACACATGCTTCCTTCCTTACCATCTGAATTGAAATATTTCATGCTGAAATCATATCCATCAGCATTGCCAAGTAACATCAAACCATCAGCGCCAATGCCGAACTTCCTGTCACATAAGCCATGGACCTGCTTTTCATTGATTATGCTATACTCGCCTTTTCTGTTATCAAGGATGATAAAATCATTTCCAGTTCCTTGGTATTTGTAAAATTCAACTTTCATATAACTGTTCAATTCAGGTACTAAAATTTATATTCGCTCAATTGTTTGCCTAATTAACCTATCTATAGTGTTTTCTGCATCTGTCGAAAACTGTTTTGTAATTCTATTGGCAACAATAGCGCTCAATGAAATACATTGATGTCCCAACACTGCACCAAGTCCATATATTCCTGCTGTTTCCATTTCATAATTTAGTATCTGATGATTGCCTAGCCTAAAACTTGTTAGTTCATCATTTATTGAAGGCATGGAAAGTCCCATTGATAACACCCTGCCTTGCGGACCATAAAACCCTGGACAAGTAATGGTAAGTCCTGCGTGACATTTCTCTGCAAACCTCGCTAATAAAAATGCACTGGCTCTAAAAACATAGGGAGATGATAAATTGGGATTTAGATGAATGTGTTCTGTTAGCGATCGTCCTATTTCAAGTTCTTCTTCGGAATTTTGGAAGCGATAAAAATGAAGCAGGTTATCTAATCCAACACCATGGGTACTTGCAACAAAGCTATCGATTCCTACATGTGATTGCAGCGATCCCGATGTGCCGATCCTTATGATTTGTAGTATTTTCTTCTCTTTTTTATGAACTCTTTCGTTTAAGTCGATATTTA
>CAMBGO010000142.1 GCA_945866165.1 Chitinophaga pinensis
TGTATCCAAAAATGATCTCATTTTGAACATTGTTGCTGAATCGGCTATTTAATTGACCAATCAATGAATAAATATCATTGTGTATTTCGTAGTTGGAATTCTCGTAGTTTAATGCAAATAAATTTCCATTTCTTCCCGTGAATCCACCAGAGCCACTCATTGGTACATCTCTAAGTGATTTAAGTATGTTACCACGAACGCTGAATTTATGTTTATCATTGATATTCCAGTCGAATTTTAACAAGGCCTTGTCGCTTGCAGTTATCAACGAGTAATTATCATAAGCACCTGTTTCATATCCAAAACTAGATTTGAGGAATGTTGAAAGTGCATCAAGGTCAGAAGTTTTTACCCTTGTTACGTTTGCTCCAGAATTTGAGCCAGTGCTGGCAACAAAGTTTGTACCAGGATCGGTCCTTCTTTCACCTTCATAGTTTGCAAAGAAGAATAATTTATCCTTTTTGATTGCACCACCGATGCTAGCACCAAATTGTTTCACATCGAAAGCAGTGGTAACAACCGGTGATTTACCATCTTGTCCGGCTTTTGTTCCTACAAAACCTTCATTTCTGTTGTTATAGAAACCACTCGCATGCAGTGTGTTTGTACCGCTTCTTGTAACAGCATTGATACCACCGCCTGTGAATCCAGCTTCTCTAACATTGTATGGAGAAATGTTTACCTGAATTTCTTCAATCGCATCCAAGGATATTGGAGCTGAATTCGTTTGACTTCCAGGCAATGCCTGTAAACCGAAAGAGTTGTTGAAGATAGAGCCATCGATGGTAAGGTTTACAAATCTGTTGTCCTGACCGGCAAATGATGTTCCATTTCCTTGTGGTGTATATTTTGTAATATCAGTGAAGCTTCTACCAAGAGTAGGAAGGGTTGTGATCATCCTTCTGTTGAAGTTAGATGATGTTCCCTTTCTGTCTTTTGAAATGAGGGCTCCTTTACGTGTTCCTGACACAACAACTTCTTGAAGTTGAGTTTGTGAATTGTCTAGGCTAACATCAATTCTTGAAGGTTCACCCAACTGTATCGTGATATCTGAGATATCCTGTTGGTTGAACCCAACATACGAAATAGTTAGTTTGTATGGTCCGCCTATTCGAAGACCAGCCAAGTTGAATCGGCCTTCGTTGGTTGACATGGTTTTGTACTTTGTTCCTGAAGGCTCATGAACAGCCAAAATGGAGGCACCAGAAAGTGTTTTACCTTGATTATCTTTAATAAAACCTGAAATGCTACCCGTTGTTACCTGGGCATTCAGACCCAAGGCTGTAAAAAGGGCGATAAATAGAGACAATTTGATTTTTCTCATAAATGTTTTTTTTCTCGGTTGCAAAGTTCAATATTAATTATCTAAAACCGGCATATAAATGTTAACAAATCTTAACATTTTTCCATTTTTTCTGTTCAAAAAGTGTAAAAAGTGACAGTTTTTGATTTTTGACTGTCAAACTAGCTGATTTTAGCCGGTGTGCTGCCTAATTTTCTGCAGTTTTAGATTCTTCGATTATGGTGAGGGGTTTCTTTTTTCTTTCAAAAAACCTATCAAATTCGGTTCTGAAAGAGATATTTCCACCGGTTCTATTCCTTTTTCCGGAAGATGAAAGTAGATCGAAATTGCTTCTATAGAAAAATGATGTCCTGAATTTTCCGTCAGGCGTGATTTTATATTCAACATTTACATCAGGCAGGAACAAAAAGGATTGGGCATTGGTTGAGAATGCGTTGTTTCCAACAGAGGAGAAGTTAAAATCGCTTCCAAAAGAAATGACAAGCTTGTCGTTAAGGATTGATTTAATGAATTGAAGGCTCACATTTTCCCTAAAGTTATTTTGAAGGTTGCCTGTTCCTGTATTTGAAAGATTGCCACTCATCAATGTTCTAGAATAATTTAAGTTCACATCTACATTTGTGCCAAGTACTTTTGAGAAGAAGTTTTGTACACTATTTGATAAAATACCATTAATAACCCCTGAGATGGTGGTATTGATTAGTTCACTGTTTAAGTCACTTGCAACAATTGCTGATTGAGGCGCAAAGCTTTTGAATACAATTAGGTAGGTCGCCTGTTTACTGACTTCCAAGGCATCGCGGTTGATGGTTTTTAACTTACTATCGATGGTCGCATTATTTCTTACTGAGCTACTTTGTGGAATCAAGATTTGGAATGTTGGATTTGGTTTATTCAACGTTCCAGTTAGCTTACACCTCACTTCTACATCGCTAATTTCCCTCAATACATCTGAGCTTACTCCTGAAATAGTTGAACTGCTTGGATCTGTGAACAGCGTGCTCATTCTAACTTTTTCTGCAAGGTATATTGCTTCAATGTTTATTTCAGCATCAAATGGATCTCCCGTCCAACTGATATAACTATTGCCAGCCCCTTCAAGTTTGAAAGGCTTTTTGAAAATATCTTGAAAGTTAAAATTGTAATTCCCGGATTCAATGTTGTAGCGGCCAAGAATAGAGAGGGTTTCTGATGTGCCAGTATGTATTTTCAGGTTTCCGTTTCCAATTCCAGAAATAACATCCCCTGTTAGTTCATCTAAAATCACATTCATCTTCAACAGTGGCGTGGCGGTGAGGTCGAGGTCAATTGTTAATTTGGATGCAAGAGAGTTAAGCTCTTTTTGCATTTCTTTTCCATATGTTTTCCAAACAATATAATCAACATCAGCAGACTGTTTACTGCTTGTAGAAGTAAGAATATTGATAGTGGAACTATCTACAGGATTTCCACTAATTCTCATTCTCATGTCATTCTCAGGACCAGAAAAGTTGAAATCAAATTTTGCAATTGCTTTTCCGAAGAAAAGACTGTTATTTTCTTTTTTGGTATTCAATACCAATAATTTTTTTGAGCTGGCATTCATTTGGTAAGAGAAGTCCCGAAAAAAATGATGTTCTAGAGATCCCTTGAATGTAGCTTGGTTGCCCAGCAAATCGTTCATTGAAATTGTTCCAAAATCAATTTTATCAGGCGAAAATTTTATCACTGGGTCTTTCAATAAATAAGTACACCCGGTATAGTCAACAGTTATTTTTGCGTTTTTTACCTTGACCTCTCCTATAATGTCAGGTTCTTTTAACTTACCACTGATGTGTAATTTTCCGCTAGCGTCACCCTCAAGATTACTAAAGATATCACCAAGGTATTGTTGAATGATTGATAGCTTAAGATTACTGATGTCTATTTCAGTATCAATTTCTTCATTGCTGCTATCCGATAGGTTTAATTTTCCCTTTAATCCCAATAGGTAGTTGGGGTTTTGTGATTCAAAGAAATAGCTTGCCCTTTTTTCACTATTGTCCCAAAAGGCATTAATAGTTGTTATGCCAATAGAATCATTTTCAAAGCGTGTTTTATCCGTTTGTGCGTTAAGGTAAAGTTTCAGTTTGTCAAAAGGATCTTCAATAGTAAGATCTCCTGTGGTGATACCTTGAATTTTTGGTTCTTTTAAAAAAAATGGAAGCAGTTCTCCGAGGTTCACCTTGGTGAGGGTTAAGATGATGTTTTGAGGACTATTCGCTTCCGGAGGCAATGCTATGATTGAAATTTCTTGATCACCATTGCTGAGTCTAAAATTGGTTGCATTTAGTTTTGTTCGGCTAATTAACACTTCACCATCCTTGTCTATGTTCCACGTTTTTTCATTAAACACCAGCGATGACGGGTTGAAATTTATTCTTATGCCATCAGAGAGGGTTGTGATGTTTGCTGATAAACTTGCGCCATAAGTTGATTGTTCTGAAAAAGTATTGATGTTGATGGCTGTAACATTTCTTGCAGTGCGAAGTGTTATTTCATTACTTGGGAAAGATAGGCTATCATTGAATGTTAGCGCGCTAGATTTGCTATTTACAATTAGGCTATCTGAGCTGCCACTTGCGTTGATTGAATAATCATACACATCAATTTTGTTATATGAAAAACGAGGAATATTGGCTTTTAGGTTAAAGAGTTTATTGCTTGTATTGATTCCACCTGTGATGCTGCTATTGTCAAATCCACTTATTCCAAGATCTAGAATTTTAAGAAACGAGTTGGTATTTTTTAATTTGATGTCAAAGGAAATATCTTGATTTTTTTCTTGTTTATTTTCTTTTGTAAAATAAAGAGGGTAGTAGTTGCTGAAGTAATCGTTGAATGTTTTTGAAATAAGCCCGTAGTCAAAATTTCCTTGAATGGATGCATCTATATCACTTCCTTTAATATCAAGATTTTTATAATTTCCATTTACATTCCCTTTTATGGTCATGTTATCCATGATGTAAGCTTGTTCATTTCTATATAAAATGAGGTCTTCGAGTCGCATCTCACCAGTGAGGGTTTCTAAGTTGTCTCCTGTAATTTTCCCATTTGTTTTTCCTGCAAATTTTAATGGCAGTTTAGTGATGTTTAATGCTTGGAGGTTTGACATGATAATGCTGGCATCAAATTCAGTTAATGGTAGTTTGTCATTTAGATACATCGAAAATTCTGCTGCTGCAATAAAGTTTTTATCCTTGATTGAAATTATGTTGTTGAGAATCCCTTTTTCGAAATCCCCATTTATGTTAACATTGCTATAATCATAACCATTGAAAATGATAGATCTTAATTCAAGTGCATAGTTTAATTTGTTGTTTTCAGCAAGGGATAGATTGAAATCTCCTGTTGTACTCTTAAGTGAATTGAGTCCAATTAGCTTTCCCGTGTTGAAGGAAAGGAGGCTTCCGTTAAGTGCCATTTTTATTGACTTCGATGCAATATCTTTTAATCTTAAATCTGTAGTAATATTCCCAAGTGATGTACTAATTGCTCCTTTTATGTTTAGGTCATTGGAATTGCCACTGATATCGCCAACAAGTGTAGTGCTTCCTAATGAAACAAGGTTTATCCCCTTTATTGTTTTTAGATATGGAGAAAACGTAAAGACATCAATTGGGTGGGTGATGAGCTTTGTGTTTGATAATGTGTAATTGAATTTTTTGGGATCTGGCAATCCTTCCATATTGAAATCACCTGATAGGGCTGTATAGCTTCCATATTTTATATTCAAATTTGAGGCCTTAAGCTTTTGTATTGTTCCTTTTATATTTCCGGATACATTGAATTCAAGATCAATTATTGGTTTCACCTCAGGTGTAAAAAAAGCAATATCCTTGAATCCCACCTTTGCATTTTGCAATGTACCTCTTAACATTATCTTGCTGATAAAATAAGGCATATCATCATTGAAGCTATTATAGCTCATGGAAAAGGAATTTCCAATTGAGCTATAAGGAGTTTTGATTTGAAGGTTCGTAAATGCCATCTGCTTTGGATTCATTGAGAAGTCAGCAACCAATGAATTTAACATGAAACCACTTCTTTCTTTTGTTTTCAATTTGACATTTGCAGTTATTGTGTCGTGTATTAATTTTATGTTTTTGAACTCCCCATTAATATTCAAGAATTGAATGTGTTGCCCATCAAAATAAGTATATGGATTTCTTGATGTCTTAACATTAGAGACAAACTCTCCATTTTCAATAGTTATTTTATCCGTTTTTAAATTCCAATTACCAGGATTCCACTTGGCATTGGGATCTGATGTTGGAATAAGGTTTGTTGGACGCTTTCCTTCATATTGTACTATTTCGAAATAAGGTTTCTTTATATCAATATTTTCTATCTTAATAAGATTTTTCTTTAGGTCTATTTCCTTTGCTGCGAGTTTCAGTGAGCCTAAGTTCAAATGCATGTCTTCGCCTCTCCAACCATCTATTTTTAAAAAACGAAGTTGATTAATTTCAAGCTCTTCAATATTAAGTTGCAGACTTGATTTGCTATTTTTTGATGTTTTGGGGGAACTAAATGCATCAATTAAAAATTGATAATTCCAATTTGAATCGATTCGATGAATTTTTACAAGGCCTTTTTCAATGCCTATATATCGAAGCGTGATGTTGTCTTTTAAAAAAAACCAATCCGTAATGCGAACTTTTAATGAACCAGCGTGTAGGAGGGTATCCTTTTTTTTATCCTTAACCAATAAATCATTTATGTAAAATTTATTGAACAAAGAAAAATCGACAGATTTAATGGAGATTTCTGTTCCTGTAATTTTTTGAAGTTTTTTTGTTGTGATGTCAACCAATTTTTTTTGTACAACTGGCAAATTGAGTAGCAGCCAACTTGCAAGAACTAGTGCAATTAGACTGAGAATGAAATATATTGTTATTTGGCGAAGTTTTTTCAGGATCGTTTTTTCGTGTAAAATTAACTTTTATGATTTTAACAAAACTGTTATTGAGATGAATTAACGCTTCTTTGCATTAACGCATTTTAGTTTAATCAATATGCGGATGCGTGGTCATC
>CAMBGO010000143.1 GCA_945866165.1 Chitinophaga pinensis
TGCTTTTTCTGGTGTCCAAGCATATAAATTAGGGGTATAATAATTTTTCATCGAAATATTATTTATACCATTAAATTGATTACCACTATAATCCCAAATACCACGTCCTCGGAAATCATAGTTATAATTGGTTACACCCTGCAGCATAACACTCATGTCAAATCCCTTGTACTCAGCGTTAATGGTAAAGGAAAAACTCAATTCGGGAACAAGTGGGTATTTCATTGGCATCAAGTCTTTCACGTCAATTTTGCCATCTTTATTTAAATCAGCATATTTTAAATCCCCAGGAATCACTACTGACCCAAGCCCTGCATGGCTTGGAGATGCATCGATATCTGCCTGATCTTTAAAATAACCCAGATTTTTGTATCCAAAAACCGTTCCTACTGGATACCCCTCTATTTGATTACGGTAAGCAAATGTAGAATCGAAAGCTACCACATTGGCCTTTAAAACTTTGTTTCTGGCATAGGAGGTACTGAAATTGGTCCTGAGGAAGAGATCTTTATTTACTTTTTTCTGGTAGGACAATGTTGCTTCAAAGCCCTTGTTTTCCATCACACCGTTATTGGTAGGAGGCAAGTTTAATTGACCAAACATAAAAGCAGGTAATAGCGATCTGGTAATCAGGATACTATTTCGCTTTTCGTAGAACAGATCGAAATCAAATCCAAATCCCTTTAACAACTTGCTTTCAAATCCAAAGTTGTACTTATTCGCAACTTCCCAACCTACATTGGGATTGGGCACGCTGTTTTGGTAAACAAAAGTAGGAAGGCCAGGGATGGCCGTTATTCCATTAAAATATCCGCCTGAGCCCTGAGTCCAGTCATCAAGATACAAAAAACGTGATCCCGAAATCTGATCATTTCCTACCTGACCATAAGAGGCACGAATTTTGAGCAATTGGATAGCTTTTGATGATTTCATAAAATCCTCCTCACTGATCACCCATCCTGCGGAAAATGAAGGGAAAAAACCAAACCTTTTCCCAGGTGCAAATTGTTCCGATCCGTTATATCCAAAGTTTACTTCGCCAAGATAGCGGCTGTCATAATCATATGTTAAGCGTCCTACTAAGCCTATGTAATTATAAGGAACCTGGGCATCTATTATTCTTTGATTCTCATTAAACAGAAACATTCCTGTAACTGCATGTTTGCCAAAGCTGTTATTGTAATTCAATGAAGCCTGCAGGTCATAATTAAGTGAAAGGGACTGAGCTAATACACTCGAAAGTCCCGTCTCGGATCGACCGGAACCAAGCACATACGTAACGGTATCTTTTCCGGCAGGGGTTTTCCCAAGGATAGCATTATAAGTTGAAAAGGTGCGTTTATAACCACGAATATGAGTGGCCAAGGGATCGTAAGAAAGAACTGCGCGTGCTGTAAGTCCGTTGGTTAGAAAATTTAATTTTTGCTCAAGCCCAACGGTACTGTTAATCGAGTTGGTAGTGGTAATCCGAAAGCCTCCTCTGTTCAACATCCCGTAGGGTGCCTGCTCACCTCTTAAATCATATCCGTTTGGCGCGTTGTCCGCGCCAATTACTGAAGGCAAATCGAGCATATTAGCCAAAAGTAAATAATAAAAATCTCCAGTTGTACCGTTTGAGCCAGCAGAAAAAAGCATCGGGTCATTTTTATCCTGCAGATAACCTGCTAAGTTCACCCATGCTTTTAGGGATTTGGTGATTTTCATATCGAGATTAGCGCGATAAGTAAAACGGTTTAAGTATTGCGCATTGTCATAATTATATTCCGGGTTTCGTTCGGTCTTAAAAGGACCACCTTGGTGCAGATATCCAACACTTGCAAAATATTTTGTAGTCTCGTTCCCCCCTCTTATGTTAACTTGATTAGTTTGCATAGGAGTATATTTATTCATAAATTCTTTATACCAATTTCTATCTACATAATATTCAGGGAGACTACCATCTTTGTAGTGTTGTAAGATTTCCGGCGTGAATGGTAAGGTGGAAGTTGCGTCATTCATGCGCACTACCTGATTCCGAAGAGCCATAAAGTCATTGGCATTCACAGGAGTGGGTAGAAAAGTAAGCGCCTGTAAGGAGTAATTTGTATTTGCAGTAACCTGAGTTTTTCCACTAAGTCCTTTCTTGGTTGTAACAATGATTACTCCATTGGCACCACGAACCCCATAAACTGCAGTCGCGGAGGCATCTTTTAGAATGGAGATCGATTCAACATCGTAAGCGCTTATTGAAAACAGCTCTCTTGGAACACCATCAACAATTATCAAAGGAGATGAGTTATTCAGCGTAGCCTGCCCTCGGATAAATGTCTGAAGAGACTCCTTACCAAGCTGTCCATCTTTTTGCATAATGGTCAAGCCTGGCAACTTTCCTGCCAGTCCAACAGTAAGGTTGGCAGAAGAAGTACGAACGATCTCTGCTGAATTAATCGTCGATATAGCAGCCACAACACTTGTCTTTTTCTGTGTCCCGTAACCCACCACAACCACTTCACCCATATCTGAATTTTTCGCTACCAACACTATATTTCCGGCACTATTTTCATTGTCTATCTTTATTTGCATTTCTTCGTGTCCAACTAATGAAAAAACAAGGGTAGCCCCTTTTGACACCTTAATTGAATACATTCCTTTTTCATTCGAAGTAGCGACACTAGTACTCCCCTTAACAAGTACAGTTACCCCTTCCAAAGGAATATTTTTTTCGGATGAAATAATTCCTTTAACAGTTATTACTTGTTGGGCAAATGAAAAAGAAACCATAAAGAGAAAGAAAAGGAAAAGAATTGACCTTTTTTTCTGATGTAATTGTAAAAGCTTTTTTTTAAGCATAGCACTAATTTTAGTTTTTTGAAAGTGATACAATCGTTAAAATCTAATAAGATTTAAAATGAGCTTGGAAAAGAGATATAAGTTGAATTTATATCATAATTCTTGAAGTTATAAAGGTATTTCCTTATCGGTATCCTGCCCTGTATGCATGTATGCAAGTGACCTTCTCCCGATAATTTAGACAGTTCAAAACTTAAAAATCCGGGCAATTTTCAATAATTTAAAACCAGATAATTGCACATGAGCCTGCCGGCAGGCAGGTCGCTTTCCCCTCAAACAAGCCGAGACAGGAACATCTGTTGCTGAGGTTACTCGCAAAATGGGTATTTCTGACGCATGGAGATATGAATACAATCACTATCGACCACATCGTTCTTTAAACAATCTGACACCTATAGAATATATAGAAATCTGTCAATCAATAAGCCCAGAAAGTTAAGTTTTGCGTGTCCGAAATTTGGGATAGGATTACTGCATATTTACAAAGATTCACGAAATGTAATCCGAAATGGAATGGCAATTTGCTCTTTCGAATTCGACATTACCAATTGTGCCGCTCTTTCCCCCATCATATGAAAATCAGTTGAAATAGTAGTAATTCCGTTTTGGATTATTTTTTTAATGGGCGTTTCATTGTAAGCAATGATACCAATCTGATTACCAACCACAAGTTTTCTTTCAATTACCTTATCTAACAGCGTCACAAGATCGTCTTCCATTAGTATTATGTATACATCTCCAACTGATATTTCAGCTTTGCTTATCTCATCAACTACTTCATGATCGAAACCATATTCGATACAAAAAAGATGGAAACCTTCCAGTATTTGTTTAGGATGATAGGTGTAATTTGGAAATACAATTTTGATAACTTTGTACTTACTTAATTTATCAATCATCTGAACCAATGCAGCATAGATGTCCTTTTCAAAATCCTGGTATACAGCCGCAAATTTCCCGCTTAAGCCAGCTAAAAACTGATCAAACAATAATAATTTTTTCTTAGGTATGGTGTTAATAATTTCTGCTACATTTTCTCCACCTTCCAAAAAATGGGGAATTATAACATAATTAGAATATTCATCACTTCGATTCTTCAATAGTTTCTTGAATAATGCATAGTCGTTATTATAAATATAAAAATCTATGATTGCATCGTTGCCAATACTAGCCACAAAAGCGTCATACATTATTTTTTTGTGTGTACTAAGTTTATTAAAAATTAGAAATATTTTTAGCGGATGAATTTTATTGATAGCAGAAACAAAATACCCCTTTCCCGCTACAGAACCTATAACTCCTGATTTTTTTAAATGCCTGTATGCCTTTTCGGCGGAAGCCCTTGACACATCAAGCTCATAACTGAGCTGGTTGATTGAAGGCAACAAATAATCTTTTCCAATCAATCCTTTTTCAATTGCTTTTACAATTGAGTTAGATATTTGGGCATATTTAGGGGTTACAGAATATTCATCAATAGAAATATAACTGTATATATTTTCTGAATTCATTCTATATACTATTAATTGAAAACAACCAACATGATTTAATTTGCTATTTTAACAATGTCAATTCCCTGTTTAAAACTGCCATACAGATCAACAAAAGGTATATTTCTGGATTCCTTTGTTGGATTATACAATTTATTTAATGTTGGTAAATATTTACTGTCTACATTCTTCTCCAACCAGCCTATCAGGTTAGCAAACAACTCTCTTGTAAGTTCGGGTTTTTTAAACGCCAGATTGTTTTTTTCAGACATGTCTTTTTTAATATTGTACAATTTCAAGCGTCCATGCCAATCGAATATCAATTTATAATCCCCTTTTCGAATTGCCGAATGTGGGGTTAAAGGTAATTTGTCATCTGGATTTTCTGGAGCTACATTAAGCGGGTAGTGCCAGTAAAACGTATTACGCGTATACTGTTTCTTTATGTTACTAGGATCATTCAACAATGGCTTAATACTCTGTCCATCTATGTTATAGCCATCTGTACCCTGATGAGCAAATTGAAGAAAAGTAGGAAAAATATCCGCGCAATGAACCGGCACATCGCTCCACTGTCCACCTTTGATCTGACCTTTTTGCCAAATTATTAGTGGCACCCTTATTCCCCCCTCATACATCATGGCCTTGCTACCTTTAAGCGGGGCATTAGATGTAGTAAGTCCTTGTGGTGATTTCGCATCAAAAGAAATTCCACCATTATCGGACATAAATACAACAACCGTGTTATCATCCAAACCCGTTTCTTTCAATTTGGTCATAATGCGACCAACGGAATTATCAAGCGATTTGATCATCGCGGCATAGGTTGAATTAATATCACCATTCCAGCCTTTTGTTGACTTTTTGTCGAAATAATCGATCATACCTTGAGGTGCTTGTAACGGACCATGTACAGCAAACTCGCAGAAATAAAGTAAAAATGGTTTTTTGTCGCTGCTCGAAGCCTGTCGGTCTATGTAATTGACGGCTTGTTCTGTTAGATCGTCCGTCAAGTATGTTTCTCCAGTCTCCATACCTGATTTACCCTGTTTAAGCTGAACTTGCCGCATTTTAGGGAAATATTTTTCTTTTCGGTCCCAAAGTGCTCTCCAATTAAGGTAAGGTGAGCTTCCGCCATCAAAATACGCAATCTCATCGAATCCCTGGTCATGCGGCTGATACCCTTCCGATCCATGACCTCCCAGATGCCATTTACCAATAAAGCCTGAATTATAGCCTTTGAGCGCCTCCGCAATAGTAATTTCGTTTACCCCATTATCCTGTGGCTGACCGGAAGGAAGGGCAATATTGGTATACCCATTGATCCAAGCCTGCTGAATGTCAATCTTGTCACCCCAAAGTGCATCCTGTTCATTAAAACCCTTTAGTGGTTTTTCACCCCGGTTATAAAATGTGCTGGCATTACCACCTGTTGCGGTCATAAATCCAAGTTTGGACGCATATCTCCCTGTAATGATACTGGCTCGGGTAGGCGAACAAAGCGGGTTAACATACGCTGAACTAAACGCAATACCTTCGCGGGCAAGTCTATCGATTTCAGGCGTTTCATAAAACTGTTCCTTTGCCGAGACCCCTGTTATTTTTTTAGCGTAAACGTTGAGATCCATATAACCCAAGTCATCTGCGAGGATAAAAACGATGTTGGGCCTGCGATTTTTTACAGGTTGAGCTGTTACACTTATATAAAATAATGTTCCACATATTAAAAATAAAAATGTACTTATTAGATTCATAGTGTTGTATAAAATTGTCACCTTACATTAAACAGGAATAAATTAGTTTTACATTTATGGTTCAAGTAAAATACCATTGGGTTGCCACATTAGATTGCTAAAAATTCGATGGTTATTATTTTCTT
>CAMBGO010000144.1 GCA_945866165.1 Chitinophaga pinensis
GCTTCTACTTTAATATAGTTGTCGTTATCCTCAAGAATAACAAACTGTAACCCCTTTAATATTTTGACAACCGTTTTTCTTTCATATTGTTTGCCACTTAACTTTTTTAAGTAACTGTAATCGAGTATGATGATTGGTTGTGTTTTTGGCGCTGGGTAAACATCAACTGGATTACTTCCCAATACACCATCGGCCTCACTGCAAATCAGGTTGGTTGCTAGTTTCAAGACTTCCAATGTTTGTCCTATATCTACTCCCTTTTCAAAATGCATGGCTGCATCGGTTCTTAGCTGATGTTTGAAAGAAGACTTTCTTATGCTAACAGGATTAAAGAAGGCGCTTTCAAGAAATATATTTTTTGTTGAATCACTAACCCCACTATCTAACCCACCAAAAACTCCTCCAATACACATGGGCTTGCTTTCGTTGTCACATATCATCAGATCTCCTGCAGTCAATGTTCTTTCTTTTTCATCAAGACTTTTAAAAATTGTACCTGCAGCCAGGTTTTTGACCCTGACCTTTCCACCATTTATTTTGTCTGCATCAAATGCATGCAATGGTTGACCACAGTCATGCAACACATAGTTTGTTATATCTACTATGTTGTTGATAGGGCGTTGTCCAATGGCTTTCAATCGTTGCTGCATCCATGTTGCCGAAGGCTTTATTGTAACATCTGAAATAAGCATTCCGGTATAACGTGGACAATCTTCGTTGTTTTCAATTATGACTTCAATTGGACATGAATTTTCGAAATCTTTGATATTCTTTTCCAACTTAATAATCGGCGTTAATGCAAGTCCTTCATGGTGGTTTAAATAAGCACATATATCCCTTGCAACACCGAGGTGACTCATTGCATCACTGCGGTTGGGGGTAAGTCCTATTTCAATGATGTGGTCTTCATAGGGATTAAAGATTTCAAACACTGGTATCCCAACTGGTGTAGCAGCATTTAATATATGAATACCACTATGGTCGCTGCCAATACCAATCTCATCGTCGGCGCAAATCATTCCATGGCTCTCGCTACCACGGATTTTCATGGCTTTCATAGTGAGTGGCTCGCCATTGGTTGGAAAGATGGTCGCGCCAACAGGTGCAACAATTACTTTTTGTCCTGCCGCAACATTGGGTGCTCCACAAACAATTTGAAGTGTTGATGAACCGCCAATATTCACTTCAGTTATAGACAGTTTATCCGCATTGGGATGTTTTATAACGCTCAATACTTCACCTGTTACCAATCCATTGAGGTTTCCTTTAACTTCCTCATATTTTTCGAAGCCCTCAACTTCTAAACCGATTGAATTGAGGATTCCCATCAATTTTTCTGGAGCGATGGGCTCATTGAAATAATCCATTAACCATTTATAAGATATCGTCATGTCTGCCTGCTTAAGTAGTGCAAAGATAATGATTGAAGTTGGGAGTTTTGGGTGGCTTGCTTTTGTGAATTAAGGTCAAAAAGTAAACAACAGGGTAATTGGGTTCAACATAAATACATGGAATTTTATTTGTGATTGCCAAAATTCCTACGTAGAAAAGTTTTACAATAGTTTTGTTTATAATTATTTGAAATTGTGGATTGGCTTGCAAAAACTGTGGATTATGTAAGATTGATTGTGGATATACGTTGATTTTATAGGGATTTCATGTGAATTTGATGTTCTCAATTAATAATTTGATAATTTAACGGAGTTTAGATTCACAACATTAAATTCGCCATGCTTCGCTTTTATTGACAAAAGATATTTTTCAAATTTTAAAATTAGATTCATGGATTCAACCAACCGGAACACAGACAGGAGGAATAGGCGCAAGACTGATTTACAGGTTACCGGTATGGCTTTCGGAAAAATTCCACCCCAATCCCGCGAATTGGAAGAAGCAGTTCTTGGCGCATTGATGCTAGAAAAAGGGGCCTTTGATCAGGTTGCCAATATTCTAAAACCTGAATGTTTTTATGTTGAAACCCATCAAGTGATTTTTCGTTCCATTTTACAACTCAATGCTGAGAATAAGCCTGTTGATCTTCTTACTGTTGTTGAAGAATTGAAGTCAATGAGTGCCCTTGATGAAGTAGGCGGTCCTTATTATATTTCTAAACTCACCAATGCAGTAGTTTCTGCAGCAAATATTGAGGCACACGCCCGTATCATTCTTGAAAAATTTATTCAACGTGAGTTAATTCGTATAAGCAGTGAAGTTATTAATGAAGCTTATGATGAATCAACGGATGTATTTGACCTGCTTGACCATGCTGAATCAAAACTTTTCGAGATCACCAACGGGCATCTTAAAAAAGAATTTGATACACTTGGAAAGGTTGTGATGAATACGGTAACACGTATAGATGAAATGCGCAGCAAGAATGAAGATGTTACAGGTGTTCCTTCAGGTTTTCCAACATTGGATCGTGTTACCTATGGTTGGCAGCCATCTGATCTAATCATTCTTGCAGCACGTCCATCAGTGGGTAAAACCGCATTTGCGCTTAACCTGGCTCGCAATGCTGCATTGCATCCTACCAAGCCAACATCAGTTGCCTTCTTTAGTTTAGAGATGAGTTCCGGCCAGTTGGTACAACGTATATTATCAGCAGAAAGTGAGATATGGTTAGAGAAAATTTCCAGGGGTAGGATGGAAGATCATGAGATGCAACAGCTGTATAAAAAAGGAATTGAACCGTTAACAAAGGCGAATATATTTATCGATGATTCTGCGGCACTGAATATTTTTGAACTGCGTGCAAAATGTAGAAGGCTAAAAAACAAACACAACGTTGGTTTGATTCTTATTGATTACTTGCAATTGATGAGTGGTACAAGTGAGAACAGAAATGGTAATCGTGAGCAGGAAATAAGTACCATCTCAAGAAACCTAAAACAGCTTGCAAAAGAACTACAGATTCCGATTATTGCATTGAGTCAGTTGAGTCGTGAAGTTGAAAAAAGAAAAGAAACAAATAAAGTTCCTCAACTTTCAGACCTTCGTGAGTCTGGTGCTATTGAACAGGATGCAGACATGGTAATGTTTTTATACAGACCCGATTATTACGATATCACTACCAATGATATGGGAGAAGATACCAAAGGTGATGTGTATGTAAAAATTGCAAAGCACCGTAATGGGTCACTCGAAAACATAAAACTCAAGGCCAAATTACATATCCAGAAATTTATTGAAAGTGAGAGCATTGATCCTTTTTCACAAGGATCGAATTCCGGCGGAAGTTGGAAGCCTATAAGCGATGGTCCCAATGCCAAGCTATTTATTCAAAAGGGAAGCAGGATGAATGATGCACCAGGTGAAGCTGAGGATGCCCCATTCTAAGGATTTTTATATATTTAAATGATGAATGAAATTCCTTTCTTTTATTATTCCGCATTGATGGATGCACATGGAAGTATACTCTTGGATGAGGATACGAGGCGTCATGTTGTTACGGTGTTAAGAATGCAGGCTGGAAGTCAACTTATGCTAATGGATGGAAAAGGACTTGCTGCTAATGTTGTTGTAGAGCAGGCCGATAAGAAAATACTAAGGGTTTCAATTAGTGAGAAAAAATCATATCCTCAGCCAATTAGTAAAACAATTCTTGCCATTTCGTTACTGAAAAATACAAGTCGATTTGAATGGATGCTTGAAAAAGTGACTGAAATTGGATTGACAGATGTTGTGCCAATTATTTCAGAAAGAACAGAAAAGATTCATTTTCGAGAAGATCGCATGAGGCAAATCATCATTAGTGCTGCAATTCAATCAAAACAAATGTGGATGCCCGTTTTACATGCACCTAAAAAATTTGAAGAACTCATTGCCAATTCAACAGGAACCAGCAAATTTATTGCTCATTGTTTAAGTGGTGAGAAAAAAACATTAAGCCGGCAAGACGAAGACAGCTTGCTACTCGTTGGTCCAGAGGGTGACTTTACTTCTTCTGAAATTGAATTGGCTCTTCAACATTCTTTCATTCCTGTTTCATTAGGTGAATCAAGGTTGAGAACGGAAACAGCAGGGGTAGTTGGAGCCGTGTTGATGAAGATCTAGATTGTTTCGTTTGATTCATCAAGTTTCGGTTCATATAATTCAACCGGTTTAGAAAGTTTTTTCTTTTTGCGCATTCTCATATTTAACAATTCTACTGCAAAGGAAAAGGTCATTGCAAAATAGATATATCCTTTTTCAATATGACTGCCATGAAATGGTTGTAAACCCTCAAAGAAAAGGCTAAAGCCAACCATTAATAAGAAAGAAAGTGCAAGCATCTTCAGTGTTGGATGTTTGTGAATAAACGTAGAAATCTTTTCTGAAAAGAAAAACATAATCACCATGGCAATAACAACAGCAATGATCATGATCTCAACATGTTGTGCCATTCCAACTGCAGTGATGATGCTATCGAATGAGAAGATCATGTCAATAAATAATATTTGAGCCATTAAACTTGCAAACGAGGGCTTCTTTCCACTTGAATTCAACGCATAATTTTCATCACCCTCCAGCTTTTCATGTATTTCTTTTACCGTTTTGTAAAGCAGAAATAATCCTCCACTGAATAAGATGATATTTCTGAGGTTAAAACCATAGTGAATGTTGTTTAAATTAATTCCGAAGAGCTCTTTGTTCCCGTTTGTAACGAGCCATCCAAGTGTCAGCAAAAGACATATCCGTATGGTGATACCAAGCACCATCCATATTCTTCTTGATAATAATTTTTTTTCTTTTTCAATCCTTCCCATTAGAATGGAAACAAAAATTACATTGTCAATGCCAAGAACGATTTCGAGTAATGAAAGTGTTACCAAACTAATCAGTGAATCTAATGTAAGTAGTGATGTCATGGGATGCTAAATTTTTTTACATATTTTTTTTACAATGCTAGGTCCTTCATAGATAAAACCTGTCCATACCTGTACCAATGATGCGCCCAATTTGAATTTACTATTTGCATCTTCGCCATTGAAAATACCACCGCTTGCTAGAATAGGTATGTTGCCATTTGTTAATGCAAATATTTCCTTTAGTATAAAATCAGCATTAGATTTCAATGGCATGCCACTCAATCCGCCCATGCCTATTTGATCAGCTTTTTGTTTTGCTTCTGCAGACAGAACTTCTCTTGATATTGTTGTATTGCTTGAAACGATCCCATCAAGTCCAATACTGGAAGCTATTTCAGCGATATCCTGTAGTTGTTCATTTGTTAAGTCAGGCGCAATTTTTAAAAGCAAGGGTTTGGGGGTTGGTCTTTTTTTATTATTTTCTTGAAGCGTTCCAAGGATTTTCAACAGTGAATCTTTTTCCTGCAATTCACGAAGTCCTGGTGTATTTGGAGAACTTACATTCACAACAAAGTAATCAACCACATCAAAAAGTTCGTTGAAGCAAATTTCATAATCTTTCCAGGCTTCTTCATTAGGGGTATTTTTGTTTTTACCAATGTTTCCACCAATTATCATTCGTTTTGAAATAGGTGTTGTGATGTTTTTTTCTTTCCATTGGGCAAGTCGTTTTTTTATTGATTGCACACCATCATTGTTGAAGCCCATTCTATTGATGAGTGCCTTATCTGATTTAATCCTAAAAAGCCTTGGTTTATCATTACCTTTTTGTGGTAATGGGGTTGCAGTTCCTATTTCAACAAATCCAAAACCCAGTGCTTCCAATTCCCTTAAATAGACTGCATTTTTGTCAAAACCCGCTCCAAGACCAACGGGGTTTTTGAAGGTGATTCCCCAGATTTCACGCTTTAGTGTTTCTCCTTTTGGAGTAAAAATATAACTGATTAGTGCTTTGAAAAGGCCAACAGAACAGATCCTTTTTAATAAGTTCATTGACACATAATGGGCATTTTCAGCCTCAAGTAAAAAGAGTATATCTCTGAAAAAGGAATACATGTTAGCGAAGTTATATCACTTCGTACAAAAACTGCTAGGGTAATTCTCTTTCATGCAATGCCCCTAACTTTTTACATCATTAATAATCCGTAAATTTGGAATGGGTTAAAAACTTATTTTATGCAAGAAGCTTATATCGTAGCGGGTCTCAGAACGGCAGTAGGAAAGGCTAAGCGGGGTGGTTTTCGATTTACACGACCTGATGACCTGGCCATTGAGGTGATACAGGAATTAATGAAAACAGTTCCACAGCTTGAAAAAAGTCGGATTGACGAT
>CAMBGO010000145.1 GCA_945866165.1 Chitinophaga pinensis
AACTGCGCAGATACCAGGAAGAAAGGCACCAATTCTTATCACAGAAGAGATGATTATGACCATGAGAAGGGGAAGTGTAATTGTTGACCTTGCAGCATCAACTGGCGGTAATACACCATTGACGAAGGACCGCGAGGTAGTAAACCATAATGGTGTTACAATCATTGGTGACAGCAATTTACCTGCAACAATGCCTTCAGACTCAAGTAAATTATACGGGAAAAATATTTTGAATTTTATCCAACTGCTACTTGATAAAGACGGAAAAATTGTTGCTGAATCAACAGACGATTTGGTAATTGGAACGCGTGCAGTTGTATAATCATTTTTAAAAAATTTATTAACCTAGAATCATGAATCAAATATTAGAATGGATCTCATTACATCAAGAGATGATTTATGTGGTTGTGCTCATGATATTTGTTGGGATTGAAATTATTGGAAAGGTTCCAAGTGTATTGCATACTCCATTGATGAGTGGCGCCAACGCCATACATGGAGTAGTAATTATTGGTGCTATTATTGTTATGGGAAAAGCGGAAGAAGGAAATATTGCGGCACTTATTTTAGGGTTTCTTGCTGTTGTATTGGGAACACTTAATGTGGTTGGTGGTTTCGTTGTTACGGATAGAATGTTGGAAATGTTTAAGAAGAAAAAATAATAAAGTTTAATTACGCTACAATGGAGTTGAACATACTTGCTTTATGTTATTTGTTAGGATCCGTTTCGTTTATTATCGGATTGAAGATGTTATCTAATCCTGCCTCTGCAAGAAAGGGGAACCTTGTTGCAGCCACTGGTATGTTCATCGCCATTGTTGGAACGATATTTCTATACCAAGAGAATGGTCAGAAATTACATAATTATAGCTGGATATTCGGCGGTCTTCTTATCGGAACAATCATTGGGACGGTCATGGCAAAAAAAGTTCAGATGACTGCCATGCCGGAAATGGTAAGCTTATTTAATGGAATGGGAGGTGCTTGTGCTGCATTGATTTCCATCATCGAGTTCAAACATTTGATTGAAGTTGATCCGAGGGTATTTGCTCACTTGGGGTATGCATTTTTTTCTCACCTTGATCAGACAAAATTGCTCATCATTTTACTTGGTTTAATCATTGGTGGGGTATCTTTTTCAGGAAGCATGATTGCTTGGGGGAAGTTAAATGGTAAGATTAAAGACTTCTCATTTAAAGGTCAGCATATTTTTAATTTACTGTTATTGATTGCAAACATTCTGTTGGCGGCTTATATTATTATTGGTAGACCAGAGCAAAGTCCATTTTATTTTTATATAATTATATTTTTATCACTTTTATATGGTGTGTTTTTTGTGCTTCCTATTGGTGGGGCAGATATGCCTGTTGTAATCTCTTTATTAAACTCATTTACTGGCGTGGCAGCGGCATGCGGAGGTTTTTTGTATGACAACAAGGTGATGCTGACGGGTGGAATTTTGGTTGGTGCTGCTGGAACATTATTAACGATTTTGATGTGCAAGGCCATGAACAGGTCACTCAAAAACGTATTAATTGGATCTTTTGGTGGAACTAGTGCAGTTGGCGCTGGAGTGGCCATCACTGGATCCTATAAGGAAATATCATTGAGTGATGCTGCTGTTATCATGGGGTATGCAAATAAGGTACTGATTGTACCTGGATACGGTTTGGCTGTAGCACAGGCACAGCATGTTTGCCATGAATTGGAAAAAACACTTGAGAGCAAAGGTGTAGAAGTTAAATATGCCATTCATCCTGTTGCAGGAAGAATGCCAGGACATATGAATGTGCTTCTTGCTGAAGCAGATGTTAGTTATGAAAAGCTTCTTGAAATGGAAGTTGCAAATGAAGAGTTTAAAACTGCAGATGTTGTGTTGGTCTTAGGTGCCAATGATGTTGTTAACCCTGCAGCGAAATCAGACCCAGCGTCTCCTATATATGGAATGCCTATTTTAGAAGTTGAAGAGGCAAAGCACGTTATTGTTAATAAACGCAGCATGAAACCTGGTTATGCGGGAATTGAAAACCAATTATTCTTTCAGCCCAAAACTTCAATGCTCTTTGGAGATGCCAAGAAAGCCTTGCAAGATCTCTTAGCTGAGATAAGGAGTATTTAGCAAGATAAATTCTACAAGGTTTTCATGATTTGATTTCATATTTTTATGGGATCTAAAATGATTTATCATGAGAATTTTCATCACTACAGTTTTTGCGTTTTTTCTATTTATTTCTACAAATGCCCAACAAAAATTAAGCGGATTTTTTCCCGCAAATACTCAAAGACAAGTTGATTACGAGAAGGAATTTGATGCCTTAATAAGTACAAAAAACCAAGATGAATGGATGAAGTTTTTAACTTCTAGGCCCCACCATATTGGTTCAACCCAAGGTAAAGCCAATGCAGATTTCATGGCCAATCTTTTCAGGCAATGGGGATATGAAACTGAACTATCATCATATGATGTATTGTTTCCAACTCCTAAATCTAGGTTGCTTGAACTATTTGGTGATAAACCATACAAAGCTAAACTTGAAGAAACAACATTAAAAGAAGATGCTACCTCTGGTCAAAAATCGGAGCAGCTTCCATCATACAATGCGTATTCAGCCGATGGTGATGTTACAGCAGAATTGGTTTTTGTGAATAGGGGCGTGCCTGCTGATTACGAAGAATTGGATAGAATGGGAATCAGTGTTAAGGGAAAGATTGTTATTGCAAAATATGGTGGCTCATGGAGGGGTATCAAACCGAAGGTGGCTTCAGAACATGGCGCAATTGGTTGTTTGATTTATTCTGATCCCATGGATGATGGATACGCGGAAGGCGATGTATATCCCAAAGGTCCGTTTCGTCCAAAGCAAGGAATCCAAAGGGGTTCTGTGATGGATATGCCAGTTTATCCTGGTGACCCATCAACGCCAGGATATGGATCAACTGCTGATGCAAAGAGGCTTGACAGAAAAGACATTACCACCATCATGAAAATTCCTGTGTTGCCAATTTCATATGAAGACGCATTGCCGCTTCTTACTGCACTCAATGGTCCAGTTGCACCAGCTTCTTGGCGCGGTGGACTTCCTATAACATATCATGTTGGTCCAAGTGTTGCAAAAGTAAGGTTAGCTCTTCAGTTTAATTGGGATTATAGACCCTTGTATAATGTTATTGCAAAAATGAAAGGAAGTGAATATCCTGATCAATGGGTTATCCGTGGTAACCACCATGATGGATGGGTGAATGGTGCAGCAGATCCAATTAGTGGAATGGTTGCTGAAATGGAAGAGGCCAGGGCCATTGGTGAACTTACAAAGAAAGGATATAGGCCAAAAAGGACAATAGTTTTTTGTGCTTGGGATGGTGAGGAACCTTCTTTATTGGGTTCAACTGAATGGGTTGAAGACCATGCTGAAGAATTACAAAAGAAGACTGTTGCCTACCTTAATTCAGATGGTAATAGCAGGGGCTTTGTAGGATTCAGTGGATCACATGCTTTGGAGCAGTTTTTTAATGAAATCGCTACAAGTGTTGTTGATCCACAAACTGGCGTAACGGTTTCAGAACGTCGCTATGCAAAGTCTTTGGCCGATGCAGACAGATCTAGTAAGGCTAAACTAATTGGCAATAAATATTTCAAAATAGGGGCATTGGGTGCGGGGTCTGATTATTCTCCATTTTTTCAACACCTTGGAATCCCATCTGCTAACATTGGCTTTGGTGGTGAAGGGGATGGCGGAGAATATCATTCAATTTATGATTCATATGATCATTTTACCCGATTCAAAGATCCAGGATTTCAATATGGCACAGCATTGGCAAAAACCACAGGAAGGGCAATGCTTCGTTTGGCAAATGCTGATGTATTGCCTTTTGATTATTCGATTTTGGTAAAGACAATTGGTGAATATGTTGCAGATGTTAAGACTTCTTTGGAATTGAAACGTACTGACGATGAAATGCTAAATAGATTGATCAAAGAAAAAGTATATGAACTTGCTAAAGATCCTACACTGGGCTTTGCAGGACCATCACCAAAGCAACTTGTACCGTATTTAGATTTTAGCAGTATCGACAATGCAATGACATTGGTTAGAACATCTTCAGAAGAATTAAAAGCAGCTATTGAAAAAGCAGGTTCTGCGGATGCGCAAAAAAGGGCTCGCCTGAATGAAATTTTATATCAATCTGAACAAAAACTACTGAATCCAAATGGTTTGCCTAGAAGACCTTGGTACAAGCACATGATTTATGCTCCTGGTTTTTATACAGGTTATGGCGTTAAAACATTGCCTGGTATTCGGGAAGGTATAGAGGAGAGCAATTGGAAGGAAGCACAAGATTATATAAATATTGTAGCCAATACACTCTTGCAATTTAATTTTTCATTGCAAAAGGGGATTGAAGCTTTAAGATGATGATGCCTGATGGATTTCTCCAATCGTTGGAAGTGTGTGAAGGGTTTGATTTGAATCATTTTGTAGAAGCACATCAACAAGAACCAGTTGTTTCTGTTAGAATTAATCAGCCCAAAGTCAATCATTATATTGATGGTGGATCTGAATTGGCTTCAGTTGAAGAGGGCGTATTCAATGTAGAAAATATCAAGGGTAAAGTAAGATGGGCTGATGCAGGACTCTATCTTAAAAAAAGGCCAATTTATACGCTTGATCCTCTATTTCATGCAGGACTATATTATGTTCAAGAGGCATCCAGTATGTTCATTGATCATGCGCTCTCTGTTGTTTTATCCGATAGGGAAAATTTGGCCGCCTTGGATCTTTGTGCATCACCAGGCGGGAAAACAACGCTACTGGCTTCATTGCCTAATTTTAGGGTAGTATTAGCAAACGAAATCATACAATCGCGTGTAGGAGCTTTATTTGAGAATGTTGTAAAGTGGGGAGCACCACATGTTTTTATCTCCAACAATGACCCCAAGGATTTTGCTAAACTTGGAGGATTTTTTGATGTGGTGATGGTGGACGCCCCATGCAGTGGTAGCGGTCTATTCAGAAAAGATCCACATGCAAAAGAAATATGGAATAAAGAGTTGGTTGAATTTTGTTCAGTTAGACAAAAGCGTATTTTAAATGATGCAGTTAACGTGCTTGCAGATGGCGGCTATCTTTTATATTCAACTTGTTCTTATTCTTTTGCTGAAAATGAAATGAACCTGGATCATCTTGTTGAAGAGTATCAACTTGAGTCGGTTTGTATACCGGTTCCAAGTGAGTGGGGAATTGTTCAATCAACATCTCCGAAATATGGGGCTTATGGGTACAGATTTTATCCAGACAAGATTGCTGGGGAGGGATTTTATTGTGCCTTGCTCAAAAAATGTTCAACAGAAGGTATGCCAGCTTCTATAGCTAAAGGGAGTATTCAGCGGTACAATAACTGTAATATTGAAAAGTGGATCGAAAAGACACACGATTTGATTTTTTTTGCTCAACATGAAGATCTATTTGCTGTGAAACCTTCTAATGAACAGGATTTAAAGTTGTTTCAGGAAACAATTCATTTAAGGAAATCAGGAGTGAGGCTAGGCTCAATTGTTAGAGGGGAATTGAACCCAGACCATGAACTAGCAATGAGTTTATTGGCACCAAGAAAAGTTCAAACGCATGATTTAACTCATGAGCAAGCATTGAATTTTTTAAGGAAAGAAAAAATAGATTTGTTGTCTAACGAAAAAGGTTGGGTTCTGATTACATATCTAGGAATTCCACTTGGGTGGGTAAAGGCCATGGAGGGCCGGTCAAACAATTATTATCCCAAGAATTGGCGAATTACCATGCGCAATTAAAAATCAAAAAACATTTTCCTAGAAGGGTTTAAAAAGTTTCGTTTATCATTCAGAATAGATTAATTTGTACAAAAGAGGAGAATTATGATTCGAGTTTTAATTTTTTTATTATGCTTTTGTAATGTTCTAACTCTAACTGCTCAGCAAAATGGTGTCTTTGCAAAAGTTGCAAGTGGAAATATTTATGTCGAGCACGTGGTGATGCCAAAGGAAAACTGGTATAGTATTGGGAGAACGTATTTTTTGAGTCCAAAAGATATTGCACCATTTAACAAGCTTTCATTGGATAAGGGGTTGAGTATAGGGCAGGTTATTAAGATCCCGTTAATCGAAACTAATTTTGATCAACAATCAAATT
>CAMBGO010000146.1 GCA_945866165.1 Chitinophaga pinensis
ATACATGTGATCAAGTAGTTCTCAGTTAAGTTCTTGATTCGGTTATTTTTTTCGTTCACATATTTGACCTCTGAATTCTGATGTCTGATTTCTGACGTCTGACTACTGACGTCTAAAAATTCATTCCCCCAACGCCGAATGCTTCATCGCGGATGCTTTTTCCTTTCCCAAATATTGTTCAATTCCATTATGAACAAGGTAAATCAATGGTGTGCAGACAATTGAAATCATGAATTTATAAAGGTAACCTATTATAACAATTGCAGTAACCCTTGGGAAGGAAAATCCAAGTGAAAAGTATAGATAAATATAGGATACACATACTGTATCGATGAGTTGAGAAACTACAGTGGAGAGGGTAGCACGCATCCATATATTTTTCTCACCCGTCATTTTTTTTATCTTTTTGAATATCGTTGCGTCGGCCAATTGTCCTATTAAAAATGCCGTTAGAGAGGCAAATATAATATTCATGCCCTGACCAAGTATCTGGGTGTAAGCTGCTTGCATATTCGGTACACCGTTGTTTTTTTGGGAACCAATCCAAAAATCATCTGGGGCCAGGTGGATAGCAATATAGAAAACCAAAAATGCAAACGCAATGATTGCTACAGTGAGTAAGGAAAGAAAACGAACCCCTTTTACTCCGTAATATTCATTGATAATGTCTGTCATAATGAATACAACAGGCCAAATTATTACTCCAACGGTTAACGTAAAGCCTATGCCAGACTCACCGAGGATGGTCATGTTTGCTGGCATCATGTGAAGTGTTTTTTCTAGTGAAAAAAGTTTCACGCCTATCACTTCAGCTATGAGTGTATTTGCAATAAAAAACCCTCCAAGGATTAAAAAGAGGCGGGTAGATTTTTCTTTTATTATTGAGTGGATCATGTTTTTTGAGACGTCAGGAATCAGACGTAAGATATTAGATGTTAGGTTTATTAAAGTGTTGAATTTGGAACAATTTTTAAAGCTAATAAAATTTTACTTATGTCTTACATCTATAGTCTGATTTCTGACTTCTGATTCCTGTCGTCTGTCTTCTGACGTCTGTCTTCTGTCTTCTGAATTCAGTCTTCATTCGCTTTCATCCCCATGCCCAGTATGAATCTTTTTTTCTATAATCTCAAAAAACCATGTGCATGTAACAATGAGAAGCGTAAGTATAAAAGATGTTATCAGCATGTTACTGCCTATTAGGATGCTAATGCCACTCATGGCCTATATGAATGCAGCGGTAGTTACACCAGTAACTTTTTTTTCGGACTTGATGATGGTACCTGCTCCAAGAAATCCTATTCCAGTTGCAATTTGCCCAATATTGCGTGTTGGGTCGATTGCAGGATTTTTCTCTGCAAGATAAAATCCAACGGAGGAATATATAGTACACCCTATACAAATTAAAATGATTGTTCGTATTCCAGCCGGCTTGTGCCTGATTTCTCGTCCATATCCAACAATAAATCCACATAGGATTGCTGTCAGACATTCAGGTAATAATCTATAGAGTAGAAAATCTATTTCATTTAAAAGAAATTCCATGGTACAATGTAGATAGAAAAATCAATTGATTTTGGCAGATTTAATATCAATATTTTATTTTTTGCCATTAAGTAAACATGTAACTAATTCTTTGATTAACTTTAGAGCAAATAATTCTTATGAACATTTTTGTTGCAGGTTTGCCGTATGACCTTGATGATGCTGAGTTAGAAGAGATTTTTGAGAAATTTGGTGAAGTGAAATCAGCAAAGGTTGCAATGGATAAGGAGACAGGAAAAAGTCGCGGATTTGGTTTTGTAGATATGCCAAACAGCGAAGAGGCTAAGGCTGCTATTGAAAACTTGAATGATATCAATTTAGGAAAGAAACCATTGGTAGTTAAAGCTGCTGAAGATCGTTCGTCAGGTGGCGGAGGTGGTTCCAATAGAAGACCCGGCATAGGCGGTAATCGTTAATTTTATACATACAACTGCACTATGGGTAAAATCAGTGAAATTCTACAAAATGAATTGAATTCATTTGTTGATCTTACAAGTGATCAAAAATCCTTTTTCAAGGAACATGGCTTTTTAAAAATCGCAAATGTACTTTCTCCTGAACTGATTCATTATATGGATGAAGTTATAACAGCTGAGGTTGATAGATTGAATACCCAGTTTCTTGAGATGAAGTACCGCGATACCTATGGTAAGGCTTTTTTGCAGGTAATGAATATTTGGAAGGATTCAGAAGAAGTCAAAAAAATTGTATTCAGTACAAAACTGGCAAAGATTGCCGCCGATTTGTTAGATGTTCAGGGTGTTCGTTTGTATCATGACCAGGCCTTGTACAAAGAGCCTGGTGGTGGTTTTACACCGTGGCATGCCGATCAGTATTATTGGCCGCTTTCATCAGATCGTACAGTCACTGTTTGGATTCCCTTACAAGAAACAACCTTGGAACTTGGTCCGTTGGAATTCAGTGCTGGCAGTTTTAAATTAACCGAGGGTAGGGATAAGGAGATCAGTGACGAAAGCCAATCTTTTCTTGAGTCGAAATTAAAAGAAAATCAATATCCTCATGTTGTTGAGCCTTATAGTTTAGGTGAAGTGAGTTTTCATATGGGTTGGTTATATCATCGCGCTGGACCAAATATCACTAACAAGATGCGAAAGGTGATGACGATGATTTATATGGACAAGGATATGTTATTGAAATCTCCTGAAAATAAAAATCAACAGAATGACTGGGATACATGGTGTCCTGGTGCTGTTGTTGGTGAACAAATTGATACCCCACTTAATCCTGTATTGTTTTAGATAGTCCTCTTTAATCTTTATATTTGCAATCCTCCTGGGGAATTAGCTCAGTTGGTAGAGCGTTTGCATGGCATGCAAGAGGTCACCGGTTCGAACCCGGTATTCTCCACAGCTTTAAGAGGTTCACAGCAATGTGGGCCTTTTTTATTTGTCACCGGTGCTGACGATCCCGACTTTGTGGGGATGTCAGCATGCTGACCGAAGCGTCAGCATTCGAACCCGCTATTCTCCACAGCTTTAAGAGGTTCGCAGCGATGCGGGCCTTTTTTATATGGCACCATAATCAAAAGTGCCTTTCACATAAAACCGAGAGTGAGTATCCGCCATATATCCTCGATGCCATGCTCTTGCCAAAAATGACTACAAGCAGTCCTTGAAAATATTTTTTTGCTAATTGGATATATTTTGAAAATCCTTTCAATTTCTTCAATTCATTTTCGATATTGTTGGCATATAGATAATCAATTATTTTAAAGCCATTTTCTTCAAGTATTTTCAATATCAACTTGTCGTAAAAATAATGTAAATGACCAACAGACGCCCTCGTTACCAAGGGTCGATTATTTAGTAAATATCTTACTGATAAATCTAACGGAATATTAAAAAGTTGATACTGGTATTTTGATCTTGCCTCCTTCAAAAATCCAATATAGTTTTCAACATGTTCAAATACGTCTGCTAATATTACAAGATTAAGATCGTCTTCATTTCTTATAAATTCTTTTTCCGTGTAATACCTCAAATTAGGATTTATATTATTAAGCTTTGCATGTTCAATTATTGTTTCACTTAAATCAACACCAACACATTTTATTTTTGGATAATCCTTTGAAAAATTATAAATTATTTTACCTGCACCACAGCCAATATCAACAATTCCTTTCAGGGAAATAGAATGATTCCTTTTTATCAATGTACACAAATTTCTAAACTTGAAATCAGAGTCCTCTTGATGCAGGGTTTTATTGTCTATCCAATACTTTCCGTTTATATACCTGTCTTCCATGTTGCATTTATGTATTTGAATTGCTAATGTATAGCACTAAAATGCCCTGTAGAAAACATTATTTAAAAAAAATAAGATATCGCAATTATAGTGGGGTGCTAATCATAGTCATAGCATATTTTGCGACTTTTGACAATAAATGTAAATTGATAGTGCTGCTTTAAGTTTAATATTAACAGCAGTAAATAAGTATTTATTAAATTATAGAAAGCCTAATTCGAGTTTGGCTTCCTCGCTCATCAAATCTTTGGTCCACGTTGGCGTCCAAGTAATTTCTACAAATACATCATTGATGCCCTTTACCTCTCGAATTTTTTGGTCTACATCGTGTGGTAAGGTTTGTGCAGCAGGACAGTTTGGGGCTGTGAGGGTCATGATAACCTGAACATTGTTAATCGGAACTATATTTATCTCGTATATCAATCCCAGATCCCATATGTTTACAGGCAGCTCAGGATCAAAAATTGTTTTGATCTTCTCAATTACCTCGGTTTTTATTTGTTCTTCTGTTTTCATGTTATTTTAGACATCAGATGTCAGAATTCAGACGTCAGAATTTAATTTTAAAAAATAAATATTTCAGACACATTTCCATTGACTCAACTCCCATAAACAGCAGCATCCATCTTCATCTGTTTGATCATTGACCTCAACCCATTTGACCTTGTTTGCGCGAGATGTGAACTCAGACCTATTGCATTGATAAATTCCAAAGGTGCTTCAACTATGTCTTTTGGTGATTGTCCGGATAACACTTTTATCATCAAACTGACCAGTCCTTTTACAATAATTGCATCACTGTCGCCTTCAAAAAGGACCTTTCCGTCTTGGAATGTTGAATGTATCCATACACTTGATTGGCAACCCTTTATTTTATATTCTTCAGTTTTGATTTTTTCTTCAACGGGTTTTAATTTTTTACCAAGGTCAATGATGTATTCATATTTATCCTCCCAACTTTCAAACAATGAAAAATCATCAATGATTTCTTGCTCGATTTCTTTTATAGGTTTTTCATTACTCATTTAAGATAACATGCTAATGGCCTTTTGTAAGGCTGAGATGAATGAATCAATTTCTTCTATGGTATTGTATGCTGCGAATGAGGCCCTTGTTGTACCTACAATACCAAGTCGTTTCATTAATGGTTGCGCGCAATGGTGTCCAGTTCTTAAAGCAATACCTTGATTGTCTAACAAGACTGCCAAATCTTGAGGATGTATACCATCTACCACAAATGAAATTACACTTACCTTATTCGATACATCACCTATGATTTTAACTCCTTGTATTGATTTTAATTTTTTTGTAGCGTATTGTGTTAGGTTGTCTTCATGAATTCGCATGATTTCTTTACCATTTTCCTTAAAGAACTCTATGGCAGCTTTCAATGCAATTACGTCAGCTATGTTTGGTGTGCCTGCCTCAAATTTGAAAGGAAGTTCGTTATAAGTTGTTTTTTCAAAACTTACTTCTTTGATCATTTCTCCTCCACCTTGATATGGGGGCATTGCTTCAAGCAAATGTCTTTTCCCATATAATATACCAACTCCAGTAGGTCCATAAATTTTGTGGCCAGAAAACACAAAGAAGTCGCAATCTAATTTTATTACATTAATATCAAGGTGAACTGCAGATTGAGCACCATCAAGTAATACCAATGTATTGTTTGCATGAGCCTTGCTAATAATTTCTTCGACTGGATTGATAACTCCCAAAGCATTTGAAACATGTATGATGGAGACGATTTTTGTTTTTGGCGTTAGCATCTTTTCAAATGCTTGCATATCGATTGTGCCTTCCTCATCAACGGGAATAATTTTTATTATTGCGCCTTTTCTTTCAGCAACCATTTGCCAAGGGACGATATTGGAATGATGTTCAAGTGTAGAAAGTATTATTTCATCTCCGAGATTCAAGTTGGCATTGCCCCAAGCTGATGCAATCAGGTTGATACCATCAGTAGTCCCTTTGGTAAATATAATTTCTTCCTTATGTGCAGCTTTGATGAATTCTTGAACTGCTTCTCTGCTGGTTTCATAAGCTGCTGTTGCCTCATCTGCTAGCGTATGCAATCCCCTGTGGATATTAGCATTATTTTCGTTGTAATAATTTGTTATTGCATCAATTACAGCAATTGGTTTTTGTGAAGTTGCTGCATTGTCGAAATAAACAAGGTGTTTCCCTTTGA
>CAMBGO010000147.1 GCA_945866165.1 Chitinophaga pinensis
GGGAGCCGCTTATGAATATAACCCACAACATTACCATAGGTATTATACAATGACGCGCGCCACTTGTGATACGGCCGAACTTATAAAAATAACACTGCCGTTGGTTGAAAGCCTTTATAGACAGGGTACAAAATACGTGAAGGCAGGAGTAATGCTTACCGGTATCGTACCGGATGATACCCTGCAAGGTGATTTGTTTTCCAATCCAGTCCGGAATCAAAATAGGGCACTGATGCAGGCGATGGACAATATCAACTTTAGTATGCGTGATGATATGGTAAAGTTCGTGGCTTCTGGCCTAACCCGTAATTGGAAAATGAGACAAGAGATGCGAAGTAAGCGCTTTACCACGCGGTGGGATGAGGTATATGTTGTTAAGAGTTGAGAATGTAAAATAGAAATCAGTTATCTGTCTTCTGATTCATGATTACAAAGACAATAGGCGAATCTGTTTTTTTAAAACTATACATCTTCAAATTCAATATAATCGTCTTTATTTACTGAAGGCTTATGAGAAGTTGACTTTTCTGTAGTTCGCTGACTCGGATTGTTTTGTGCATGTTGCTGCTTAATTGAATCGAACTGCTTCTTAACTTGCTTGGTCGTTCTGTAAATAGGAATTACCAGTTCAAAAATAAAACGGTAAAGAAAATAAAATGCAAAGCCAATGAGAATATAACGAAGCATTTAGCAAAGGTAATAAAAATGATTTTTTATTTAGTTATACAAAAAGTGAAAGTCTAGCGTATTGCGATTCTTAAGTCAATAATTAGTGGCTTAAGAATCGTTATTTCATCAAATCTATTCCTTTCCAAAAGCCTTGTGAATCGCCTCGCCAACTTTATCTGCAAGGGTTTCAGCAAGCTTGCTTACGCCAGTTTGTAGTTTTTCGCTTTCCATGACACGTGTTGCCACATCAGCCCAAAAGTGTGTGGTGGACTTTTTTTTAGAGCCAAAAATGGAATTGAAAGTCATGCCCATGTAGTTATCTTTAAATGAACTGAAGTTATTATCGAGCTTAGATTCGAGTTCTAACTGCTTTTTTCTAAGCTCGCTCACCCTGCGGTCAAGTGATTTTATATTGTGAATCTGTTTATTCATTTTTTAATAAATTAATGTTCGTGCTCTTCATCAATTTCCTCTTGTAGCGATGCCTTAAGAAAAAGCCGAATGAATGGGTTTACAAAAAAGGGTTTTCTAAATACTATACAAATTAACATGATCAGTAAAAAAAGTATCCCTCCACATAAAAACCCCATGGATGCACTTCCAAGAATATCAGACATAAACCAAGAAAAGGAAATGACTAAAAACAACATAAAGAACAATAAAATGAAGCTCGTGATGAATATCAGAAGCAGGGTGCTTAACATTTTGCAAAGAACCTTGATGCTTGTTAGCTTAAAAATTTCCACCCTGGTTTCTAAATAGGCGTTTACCAGTTTTTTATTTTCTTGGTAAAAATCGGATAGGTTGTCCGCAGATGACTTGTCAGTTGCAGCCATAGCTTGTATAATTAATTTAAAGTTAATGAATTTGAAATACGCGGTCATGATAATCATCATGTAAATTGGTGATTGAGATTTTTACATCAGCTGTCTTTTTAGTATTAATGCGGGTATCAATCTTTTTTGTTGTTTCGGTCAAACAGCCTATATTTGCAATCGTAAACAAGGATGAATGAAGGGAACGGATACGTTCCCTTCTCCTTTTTAAAGGATAATGGCAACAGAAGAAAAACAGATATCGTTGGTGCAAATGGTAGGGAAATTGCTTGAAGAAGAACAGGCTTATTTTCTCGTATCAGTAAATATCAGGCCTATTAACAATATCAGTGTTTTTATCGATGGAGATGAAGGGGTGACCATTGAAAAATGTGTTAAAATCAACAGGATGCTTTATAAGCAAATTGTTGAAAATGAATTACTTGCAGATGGTGAATTTTCTTTGGAGGTCTCTTCGCCTGGGGTTGATGAACCATTGAAATTGAAACGTCAATACATCAAAAATATTGGGCGGTTCCTCGAAATAGACACAATAGAAGGAAATCACCTAGAGGGAAAGTTGTTATTGGCTGATGAATCGGTAATAGAATTAGAGGAGGAAAGGGGAAAAGGGAAAAAGAAAGAGCTCATAAAGCATTGTTTGCAATATGACCACATTAAAAAAGCAATCGTTAAGGTAGTATTTTAAATAGCAATAAAGAACATTAAATGAATGTTTTATGGCAAGTATCAATTTAATAGAATCATTTCAGGATTTTAAGGACGCTGAAAACATAGATCGTCCAACACTTATGAAAGTATTGGAAGATGTTTTCAAAACACTCCTCAGGAAAAAATACGGCTCTGATGAGAGCTTCGATGTCATTGTAAATACTGAAAAAGGTGACCTAGAAATAGTTCGCCGCAGAATCATTGTAGAAGATGGTGCTGTAGAGAATGCGTTAATTGAAATCGCATACAGCGATGCAGTTAAAATTGAACCCGACTTCGAAGTAGGAGAAGAACTATACGAAGAAGTGGAAATACAAGATTTTGGTCGTAGGGCCATTCTTGCTGCTAAGCAAACTTTGGCAAGCAGAATCGGAGACCTCAAAAAAAATGCACTGGTACAGAAGTATGCTGATCGAGTTGGTGATATCATCAATGCGGAAGTGTATCAAGTATGGAAAAAAGAAGTCTTGCTACTTGATGAAGATGGTAATGAACTCATTCTTCCGAAGTCGGAGCAGATTCCTGCAGACTACTTCAAAAAGGGAGAAAGCATCCGTTCTGTTATCAAGAAAGTAGAATTGAAAAACAACAATCCTGTAATCATTCTTTCAAGAACACATCCTTCTTTCCTCGCCAAATTGCTTGAAATTGAGGTGCCTGAAATTTTCGACGGACTTATTGTAATTCGCAAAATTGTAAGGGAACCAGGTGAAAGAGCAAAAGTTGCTGTAGAAAGTTATGACGATCGTATTGATCCGGTGGGAGCTTGCGTGGGAATGAAAGGAAGCA
Source organism: Chitinophaga pinensis (assembly GCA_945866165.1). GTDB lineage: Bacteria > Bacteroidota > Bacteroidia > Chitinophagales > Chitinophagaceae > Pollutibacter. The sequence continues at coordinate 3,006 of CAMBGO010000147.1, forward strand.
GGATTCATGGTATCGTTCGAGAATTGAAAAATGAAAATATAGACGTTATTAATTTCACCAATAATATTCAATTGTTGATTCAGCGTTCATTAACGCCATCAAAAATCACCCGAATGAATATTGATAATGAAGGGAAGCGTGCTGAAGTGTTTGTTTCTCCTGATCAAGTTTCACTTGCAATCGGAAAACGTGGCGTCAATATCAAACTAGCAGAAGAACTTACAGGGTTTATAATAGATGTATACAGGGACAATGAAGGAGAAATGGCCGAGTATGATATCGACTTGGATGAATTTAGTGATGAGATAGAAGGATGGATCATAGAAGAGCTCAAGCGAATCGGTTGTGATACTGCTCGCAGTGTGCTTGATCTTACTCCAACTGAATTGGAGCGCAGAACAGATTTAGAAAAAGAAACAATTGAAGAACTAAGAGAAATTCTTAGAACTGAATTTGAAAAGGAATAATAAGCATATAATTAGTTAGAAAATTTTTAGCACAAAAGCTGAAGGAGGATAAATGTCAGAAGCAAATACACCCAGGTTAATGGCTGCAGCCAAAGAGTTCAACATCGGAAAAGATACGTTGGTTGAATTTTTAATTGGTAAAGGTTTTAGTAAAGATGATCTAAAGCCAACATCCCGTTTAACGGAGGCGATGTATTATTCTTTGCAACAGGAGTTCTCTTCTGATAAGGCTGCCAAGGCCAAAAGCGATGCTATTGAAATACCGAAGGGTAGTACTGGTGAAGGGAAAAAGAAAAGGGATGAAGAAGAAATTGTATTCAAGAAGGGAGGCAAAAAGACAACAGCAGAAGAAGATATAGTCATTGAGCCCACCAAAAAAATCATTCCTGAGGAAGTCAAATCCGAACCTGTTGTTGAGGTTGAAAAATTAAAAGTAGAAGCACCAGAATTAGACGGGCCCAAGCTATTGCATAAAATTGATTTGGATGCAATCGACTCATCAACCCGTCCGAAAAAAGCACCTGCTAAACCAAAAAAAGGTAAAGAAAAAGAAGTAGATCAGCAAGATGGGCCACAGACAAAAGAAGAAGAAAGTAGCCTTACAACTGAAGAAGGTTCTACTGAAATTCTCCCTGTCGAAGTACTGCCTGAAATGGTCAAAATTGATGCACCTGAATTGGAAGGTCCAAAAATAGTAGGAAAGATTGAATTGACTCCAGAAATGGAAGATAGGTCCGGGCGCAGTGCTGACGAAAAAAGAAAGCGTAAGCGTATCCCTATCGAGAAAAAAGAGTCTGAGCGGATGAAGCCAATGCTTCAAAAAGATGGTGCCAAACCACAAGGTGGTGCCACAAAACCAAGCGCTCCAAGAACAGGTGGTTCAAAAATGTCAATTAGAAAAGACAAAGACGTAAAGGAAATTGACGAAAAAGAGATTCAAAATAAAATTAGGGAAACACAAGCAAAGCTTTCTGGCGGCGGCGGAAGCAAACCTAAAATAACAAAATCAAAATTAAGACGACTTAAGAGAGAAGAGCAGGAAGCTGGTGAGGATGGAGAAGAAAATAGCAAAATCCAACTTACAGAATTCATCAGTGTAAGTGAATTGGCAAATCTTATTGATGTCAATTTTGCTGATATCATCGGCAAGTGCATGAGCTTGGGCATCATGGTATCAATTAATCAGCGACTTGATGCAGAGGTAATTGAATTGGTTGCAGGGGAGTTTGGCTATGAAGTTGAATTCATCGACATGGAAAAGCAAATGGAGATGGAGGAGCAAGAAGAGCAAGATCAGCTTGCAGATGTTACCCCCCGCGCTCCAATTGTAACGATCATGGGACATGTTGACCATGGAAAAACTTCTTTGCTGGATTATATCCGCAATGCAAATGTGGTTGCGGGTGAGGCCGGCGGTATTACACAGCATATTGGCGCCTATCATGTTGACCTTCCAAACGGGAAGTCAATTACGTTCCTAGATACTCCTGGTCACGAAGCGTTCACTGCCATGCGTGCACGTGGTGCCAAGGTTACCGACCTTGCTATCATTGTTGTTGCTGCTGATGATGCTGTAATGCCACAAACAAAGGAAGCTATTAGTCATGCTCAGGCAGCAGGCGTTCCAATGATATTCGCTATCAATAAAATTGATAAAGATGGTGCTAATTCACAGAAAATATATGAACAGCTTGCAGGGATGAATATTCTTGTTGAAGAATGGGGTGGTAAATTCCAAAGCCAGGAACTTTCTGCTAAACAAGGTTTGAACGTTGATAAACTTCTGGAAAAAATATTACTTGAAGCAGAACTACTTGAATTAAAATCAAATCCCGATAAAGAAGCATCTGGTACTGTAATTGAAGCAACCCTTGATAAGGGAAGGGGATATGTTGCAACCATTCTTGTTCAAAATGGAACACTTCATATTGGTGATCTAGTAGTAAGCGGACAACATTATGGAAGGGTTAAAGCCATGGTGAATGAGCGAAATAAAAAAGTTGATGAAGTTCCACCGGCTACACCAGTATTGATTTTGGGATTGAATGGAGCGCCTCAGGCTGGAGAGAAATTCAAAGTATACGAAGATGAATCAGCTGCCAAGGAAATTGCAAGCAGACGTGCACAGATTTTGAGAGAACAGGGTATCAGAACCAAAAAACACATCACACTTGATGAAATTGGTCGTCGTCTTGCATTGGGTAATTTCAAAGAATTGAATATAATCATCAAAGGAGATGTAGATGGTTCTGTAGAAGCATTGAGCGACTCATTACAAAAGCTTTCAACCCAGGAAGTAGCAATAAAGGTTGTTCACAAGGCCGTCGGTCAGATAACAGAAAGCGACGTTTTGCTTGCTACAGCATCTGATGCAATTATAGTTGGTTTCAATGTGCGCCCTTCTATTCAAGCAAATAAGATTGCTGAAAACGAAGGAGTGCAGATTAAATTATATTCCATCATCTATAATGCAATTGAGGAAATCAAGAGTG
>CAMBGO010000148.1 GCA_945866165.1 Chitinophaga pinensis
CAAGCTTACAAAATCATTATAGGCAATAACCTCAGCCCTTATAAAGCCCTTTTCAAAATCCGTATGTATAACTCCAGCTGCTTGAGGCGCTACCATTCCTTTGGTGATTGTCCATGCCCTTACTTCCTGCACCCCAGCAGTAAAGTATGTAGCCAAGTTCAAAATCAAGTAGGTAGATCGAATTAGGCGAACTACACCGCTTTCAGATAGTCCTAAATCCTCTAAAAATAATACCCTATCATCATATGATTCCATCACAGCTATTTCGCTTTCAATGGCGGCACTAACAAAAAGTATTTCAGCCTTCTCGTGTTTAATTGCCTCTTTAACATGGTCAGTAAATTGATTCCCCTTTACTACACTTTTTTCATCAACGTTGCATACATAAATGACAGGCTTCATTGTTAGTAGAAACATATCACTTACATGATCCTGAAAATCTTCCTTACTTAACTCAAAGGATCTGGCATTTTTACCTTCTTCTAAATGTGCTTTGAGTGATTTTAGAATTTCGATTCCCCTGAGCATATCACGATCTCCTGTTTTGGCATTTTTTTCAGATTTAGAAAGTTTTTTATCAACGCTCTCTAGATCCTTTAACTGAAGTTCTGTATCAATAATTTCTTTATCTCTTACTGGATTTACATTACCATCAACATGGATGACGTTATCATCTTCGAAACACCTCAATACGTGTATAATTGCATCTGTATTACGGATGTTTCCAAGAAATTGATTGCCTAATCCTTCTCCTTTACTGGCACCTTTTACCAAACCTGCTATGTCCACAATTTCAACTGTTGTAGGCACTACTTTCTGAGGCTGAACTAATTTTTCAAGTTCAATAAGTCGGTGATCAGGAACAGTTATTACACCTATATTTGGCTCGATAGTACAAAAAGGGAAATTAGCAGCTTGTGCCTTGGCACTGCTAAGTGCATTGAAAAGAGTCGATTTTCCTACATTTGGTAAGCCTACTATTCCAGCCTGTAATGCCATAAATTTGATTTTGGCTTGCAAAGATAGTATGAATACCTTGTATTGGTAAATAGTTTATAATTTCAATGATATTATACAATTCGATTAGAAATGGCGCTAAATTTTATCTGGTTTGCATTTTTCATGGTTGCCTTTGCAATTGCACTATTTAAATGGATTGTTACAGGGGATGTTTTGATCTTTAAGACAATCACAGACGGTGTTTTCAAGTCAGCAGGAGATAGTGTTGACTTGTCATTTAAGTTAATTGGTATAATGACACTTTTTCTTGGGTTCATGAACATTGGAGAAAAAGCAGGTGCTATTAGATTTCTATCAAGAATTGTTGCTCCTTTTTTTGGCAAACTATTTCCAGAAGTACCCAAGGGACATCCAGCAATGGGGCAAATGATGATGAATTTTTCTGCAAATTTATTGGGATTGGATAATGCTGCAACTCCATTTGGTCTTAAAGCAATGGACAGCCTTCAGTCGCTTAATCCAAATAAAGACAGTGCCAGCAATTCTCAAATAATGTTTTTGGTATTACATGCATCGGGACTTACCTTAATTCCAATAAGCATAATTGCAATGCGCGCTTCTGTGAATCCTCCTGCTGCAAATCCCACCGATATTTTTATTCCTTGTATGATAGCAACTTTTGCCGCTACTCTTGCAGCACTTATCATAGTATCAATCAAACAAAAAATAAACCTTTTACATCCGCAAATTCTTAGTTGGATTTTAGGTATTTCAATTGCAATAGGGTTGCTTATTTCTTATCTGAAATTTTTCTTGTCTAAAGTAGAAATCGAAAATTTTTCCGCAGTCCTCAGTAATGGATTGATCCTATTAATTTTTGTTGTTTTTCTTCTCGGAGGTATTTATAAAAAGGTAAATGTATTTGAGTCTTTTATTGAAGGTGCTAAAGGAGGTTTTGATATTGCAATTAAGATCATTCCATATTTAGTCGCGATGCTTGTTGCTATTAGTGTCTTGAGGAGTTCTGGCGCATTTGAAATTATAACCAATGGATTTACGTATGTTTTTTCAATACTGGGTTTCGACACTCAATTTGTTTCTGCACTTCCAACAGCATTAATGAAGCCACTTAGTGGAAGCGGTTCTAGAGGAATGATGATTGACACAATGAATACATATGGAGCTGATTCATTTGCAGGGAGGTTATCTGCCATTTTTCAGGGAAGCAGCGACACTACTTTCTACGTAATTGCAGTTTATTTCGGATCTGTTGGTGTAAAAAACACCCGTTATAGCATACCTGCAATGCTATTAGCAGATCTTTGTGGAATTATCACTGCAATATTAGTAGCGTATATGTTTTTCGGAACATAAATTTCTAAAACATGAAAATCAGAATTTACTTTGTTTTTTATATTTTCTTTATTGTCTCTTGTAACAAAAAGAATGCATCAAGTTCCGAAAACCATATTGACTTCAATTCAATAATTGAAAACGATACTTTATCATTTAAAAAAAATCCTGAAAACTTGATATCATGGCTGGATTATTATAAAACAGCTGATACACATTTTACACTTTCAAATTTCAAGGCCTCTGGCGTGATTCTTCACATATCAGAATTGAAAATAGCGGATACAATTTCTGTTACAAATCTACACCTTAAGCCACTTTTTGAATACGCTCCGGATGGTTTATCTTATTTAGACTTGTGGACTTATGGCAACAAGAATATACCAGATAAAGCTTGGAAGACCAGGGCTGAACTAGCAAAGAGCATAAAAGATGGTGAACCTGATCAACAAATTGTACTAGGAATGAAAGATGGTAAGAGGTATGAATTGATATTTAACGGGCCTACAACAATTACAGAATTTGCTGACTGGATTAATAATGACCAATTCGTGATATCACAAAATACAAAAGAAAACAATAGTGTTATAATTGAATTGTTCGTATTTGATATCACAGAAATGTTATTTACCAACTACCGACTTGACCATACACCAACATTTAATGTTGAACGTGAATCATATTTTGATCATTGGATAAACGAAACAACTAAATTATTAAAATGAAAATAATTTTAAACAACATTGAATTATATGGTTATCATGGGATACATGAGCTAGAAAAAAAAGTCGGACTCAATTTCGAGGTTGATGCATGTATAGAATTTATAGAAAAAACCGTTATTACAGAATTGCACGAAACAATCGATTATGCTGCTGTTTTTTCAATTATTAAAAAAGAATTTAAAATTACAGAGTCTTTACTTGAGACACTGGTTGAGAGAATCGTTGCATCCATTAAAGCATCTTATCCATTTATTTCGACAATAACCTTGCGAATAATAAAAAAAGGCGCGTATATTGAAGGCATGAAAGGAAATGTAGGAGTAGAGCTTACAAAATTTTATAATCTAGATTAACCAATTTTATATTGAATTTATATACTTATTTAAATCAGCATCAATTCTAAATATGAAAAGTAAAATCCTTTTATCAATTTTTACACTTTGCCTATTTATATCATCTGTCAATTCACAAGATTCGAAGAATATTTCAAAGTATGATCCAAATGAACTTTTCAACCCGATCTTTTACAAAGAACATGGAAATCAACTTAGAACTGGAAATGGTGAACCAGGCTCAGCATACTGGCAAAATAGGGCAGATTACAATTTACAAGCAACTTTGAATGAAGAAGCTGATGAAATCAATGCGATAACTACTCTTACTTACACAAATAACAGTCCTCACCAGCTAAATTTCCTTTGGTTCCAATTAGATCAAAATCTATATAATTCAACATCACGTGGTTTCGCAAAGCTTCCAGTAAATGGAAATAGCAGGTATGGCGATTCAAAATCTTCATTTGAAGGTGGATACACAATTTCTTCGGTTAAGATTTTGACTATTTCATCAGGTAAAAACACAGAAATTTCAATAGAACCCTACATTACTGATACCCGAATGAGAATTGATTTACCCAAAATATTAAAAGCGGGTGGCGACAAGGTTGTAGTTAAGATTTCATATTCATTCAAAATACCCGAGTACGGGGCAGATAGGATGGGCATATTAAAAACCAACGATGGTAAAATTTATGCCATTGCACAATGGTATCCACGTATTTGTGTTTTCGATGACATACAAGGATGGAATACCCTGCCATATTTGGGAGCTAGTGAATTTTATCTAGAATATGGAAACTTTGAAGCAAGCCTCACGGCACCCAGTAACCATGTAGTGGTTGCATCTGGTGAATTACTCAATGCCTCTGAAGTACTAACCCCTGTTCAACTATCAAGATACAATAAGGCAAAAACAACAGATTCTACCATAATAATCAGATCTGAAGATGACATAAATAATCTTTCGCCCAATTTGTCAAAACCAACTTTAACATGGAAGTTTAAAATATTGAACGCTCGTGACTTTGCCTGGGCGTCCTCAGGGTCTTTTATTTGGGATGCCGCTAGAATAAATCTTCCTAGTGGGAAAAAAGCAATGGCACAATCTGCCTACCCAAGGTCATCAAATGGTAGCGATGCTTGGGGAAGAAGTACAGAATATGCCAAAGCAAGCATTGAGAATTATTCAAAGAGGTGGTTTGAGTACCCCTATCCCGCTGCTATCAACGTTGCAAGTAATGTTGGTGGAATGGAATATCCTGGAATTGTTTTTTGTGGATCAAGGGCTAAAAATGAATCACTGTGGGGCGTAACAGATCATGAACTTGGACATACCTGGTTTCCGATGATTGTAGGCAGCAATGAAAGGAAATATGGCTGGATGGATGAAGGCTTCAATACTTTTATTAACGACATTGCCTCAAGAGATTTCAATAACGGAGAATATGCTGCTGAAAACATGGATGCACATGCCATGGCAAAATACCTTTATGGAGATAAAACAGAATCAATTCTTAAAACACCTGATGCATTAAGAGAGTCAAACATTGGTCTTTCGTTATATATGAAACCAGGGTATGCACTTACACTGTTGCGAGAACAAATAATTGGTGAAAAAACTTTTGATGCAGCTTTCAAAAAATATATTAGGGACTGGGCCTATAAACATCCTTCGCCATGGGATTTCTTCAGAAGCATTGAAAGCAGTGTAGGAGAGGACTTAGGTTGGTTTTGGAAGGGAATGATTATAGAAAATTGGCGTCTTGATCAATCAATTAGCAAAGTTGAATATGTCAAAAATAATCCTAAAAATGGCGCTATTATAACTATTGACAACTTAGAAAAGTTAGCCATGCCAGTTATTTTGGAATACGTAACAAGTTCTGGGAAAAAAGCTAGGTTAAAATTACCTGTAGAAGTATGGCAAAATAGCGTTTCCGCTAAAGTGAAAATTCCAACAACTGAGGAATTAAGCTTGGTTGAAATCGATCCGGACAAGGTATTTCCCGATTATTTCCCAGAGAATAACATTTGGAAGGACATAAAAGAGTAAAATCGACTAAAAATCTTCTTAATTCAAGAAAAAACGTATAATTTTGCAATCCGTTTTAACCTAGTGGGTTAAGACATATTCCCAAAAGGTCCCATAAGATCTTCGTCTGTTCGAAGACACCTCAAGGGGTAACGCTAAATTCATATACAATGCCAAAAGTAAAAACCCATTCCAGGGCTAAAAAAACCTTTAAGGTTACTGGAACTGGTAAGATCACGTACAGAAAACCAACCCGTGGACATCTGCTTACAAAAAAATCTAGCAAGCGTAAACGTTCTTTAAGGGTAACAGGACAGGTTCACCAAACAAACCTAGATTTTGTAAAGAGGTTGTTGAATCTTAAGTAAACAACTTATCCAATTATTAATTCTAAACTTATTAGCATATGCCACGTTCAAAAAATGCCGTTGCCTCAAGGGCTCGACGCAAAAGAATCTTAGACCAAGCAAAGGGATTCTATGGTAAAAGAAAAAATGTATACACAGTTGCAAAAAACGTACTTGAAAAAGGTTTAA
>CAMBGO010000149.1 GCA_945866165.1 Chitinophaga pinensis
TTAAAGCACAAATCAACCCTTTTAAAAACGGTTATTATTACCTAGCCTATCATTTTGGCAATAAGCAATTCCTTATTGATTCTGCAAAACTTGACGCAAATGGATTGGCGATTTTCAAGGGTGATAAGAAACTACAGGGCGGAATATACATGATTGTTTTCCCTGGAAAAAATGGATGGATAGAATGTATAGTTGACAAACAGCAATACTTCAAAATAGTTGCAGACACTTCAAATATTGTTAACAGCATTACTTTCACAGAATCAACTGATAATTTGATTTTTAATGACTATCAAAAGAAGTCTTATGAAATCGGCAACAAGATTGCATCCTTAAGAAAAAGTTTGGGAGAAAATCCAAATGATGTAACTGCTTCTGAAAAAAATACACAAATTTCTTTACTTGGAAAAGAAATACAACAATATAGAGAGGAATTACAAAAGAAGCATCCCGAATTACTGTTGACTTCCATTTTCAAATTACTCACAGAGCCCGTAATACCTCCTAACAATGAACATCCCGGAGGTAAATATGATAGCAGTTTCGCCTACCAATATTATAAAAATCACTTCTGGGAAGGCATATCGTTCGCTGACGACAGGCTGATTAGAACACCAGTATTGCAAGGGCGGTTTGACAGATACTATGAACAAGTTCTTCCACAGGCGCCTGACTCGATTATTAAATATGCGGACAACATGCTAGAAGAATCAAGGCCTAGTGAGGAGATGTTTAAGTTCATTCTTTCAAGCCTAACTGAAAAATACATTAACCCAAAATTCATGGGTCAAGATGCCGTCTTTGTACATCTATTTGAAAAATATTTTCTCACAGGACAAGCAGAAAGTTGGATGAATGAGAAATATAAAAAATTTGTTTACGACCGTGGCTATTCACTGATGTCTAACGTAATTGGTGCGAAAGCACCTGAATTACCAATGATAGATACTGCTGGAAAAAAGTTTTCGTTGTATAACATTCAAGCACCTTTCACAGTAATCTGTTTCTGGGACCCAACCTGTGGACACTGCAAGGAAGAGGTCCCTAGGATTGATTCAATTTTTCAAAAAAAATGGAAGGCAAACGGTGTTAGCTTAATTGGGGTTATGACTGACGGAGGAAAGGACAATTGGATTAAATATATCAAGGAGCACAACTTAAAAGGATGGAGTCATATTTACCAGACTGAAGAAACGAAAGAAGCGATTCTGAAGTCCAACAAACCTGGTTACAGACAATTATATGATGTTTACCAAACTCCAACGGTCTATTTACTAGATAAAGACAAAAACATCATTGCTAAAAAAATCACCTACTTACAGGTAGACGAGTTCATGGATGTTAAAAAGAAATCAGGTAACTAGAACTCCAGGATTTAGTTGGTTTTATTTTTTTGATTGGGAATAAAAAACTAAAAAACCTTAGCTACTGCATTATATATGATTGCAGGTTTACCCAATGTATAGTAATGTAATACAGGAACACCGGCTTTCTTTAATTCTCTTGATTGATTGATCAACCATTCTTGTCCAACCAATTCACAATCTTCATCGGTCTTAGCCCTATTCATTTCATTGAGCAAATCACTGGGAATATCCACATGAAAAATTCTTGGAATAATTGTAAGTTGTTTTTTATTGGTAAGAGGCTTCAATCCGGGAATGATTGGAACAGTGATGCCAGCTTGTCTGCATTTATCAACAAATTCAAAAAACTTGGCATTGTCGAAAAACATCTGAGTCAAAATATATTCTGCACCAGCATCAACCTTTGCCTTTAAATACCGTAAGTCTGATTCCATATTGGGCGCTTCGAAATGCTTTTCAGGATATCCAGCTGTTCCAATACAAAAATGTGTTCTGAAGCCTTCACGGATATCATCTTCTTGATATATTCCGTTATTTAAATTATCAACTTGTTTTAAAAGATCGATAGCATATCTATTGCCATTGGGTTCGGGCTCGAAGCTAGCCTCATTTTTTGTTGCATCACCGCGCAAAACGAGTACGTTGTCAATACCCAAAAAATTAAGATCAATCAACGCGTCTTCTGTCTCTCTTTTTGTAAACCCACCACAAATAAGATGAGGCACTGCATCAACTTTATAGTGATTCATGATAGCAGCACATATACCAACTGTTCCTGGTCTTTTTCTTACTTCAACTTTTTCAAATGTCCCATCAGACTTCTTTTTAAAAATATGCTCACTACGATGGTAAGTAACATTGATAAAGGAAGGCTTAAATTCCATTAGGGGATCAAGGTGTTGATACAATGAATTGATGGTTCTTCCCTTTAGTGGAGGTAGCACCTCAAATGAAACCACGGTATCTTTCGCATTATTAATATGATCTATTACTTTCATCGTTATCGTTGGATGTTATTGGTCGGCAAAAATACATAAACTCTTGTCTCATAATCCATTTCGTTGAAAACAATGGAAGAAGTTAGAATTAAAATCAAGATTGATAGACCCCTTTTCTGAACTGTGCAAATCGTGTTTTTTAAGTACCTTGCAATAGTTTCGTAACGTACTCAACACGGTCAGCTAAACAAACTCTATTTTTCATGAACCTAATCATCCAAACAAAGAACCTAATCAAAAAGTACCACAACAGAACAGTGGTAAACCAGGTTTCTATTGAGGTTAAACAGGGTGAAATTGTTGGGTTGCTCGGGCCAAATGGTGCGGGAAAAACAACTTCCTTTTATATGGTAGTTGGCCTAATAAAGCCAGATGAAGGAGAAGTGTATTTAAATGACCTCAATATCACAAAGCTACCCATGTACAAAAGAGCACAGATGGGAATTGGCTACCTTCCACAGGAGGCATCAGTATTTCGCAAGCTTTCCGTTGAAGACAATATTTCAGCCGTATTAGAGATGACCAAGTTTACTAAACAGGAAAGAAAAGACAAGCTGGAAGAACTATTGAATGAATTCAGGCTCACGCATGTTCGCAAAAATAATGGAGATTCCCTTAGTGGTGGAGAAAGAAGAAGAACAGAAATAGCAAGGGCTTTGGCAGTCGATCCTAAATTCATCTTACTAGATGAACCCTTTGCAGGGGTTGATCCCATTGCTGTTGAAGACATACAAACAGTGGTAGCACGATTGAAATATAAAAATATCGGTATCCTTATTACGGATCACAACGTAAACGAAACGCTGTCTATCTGCGACAGGGCTTATTTGCTAATAGAAGGTAAAATTTTCAAACACGGCACAGCAGAAGAACTCGCTGAAGATGAACAAGTGAGAAACCTTTATTTGGGCCGCAACTTTGAGCTCAAAAGAAAAGATTACCTTCATGAAGAAGCAAAACAAGAGTCGCTTTATGGCGACAGATAATCTTCTTTAAAACATCATGAAGTTTCTAAGTCCTGCCATATCAACCTTGGCTCGTTTACGCTCCTGGAGAATCGAAGCATGGATGCAGCATCCTATTTCTGCACAAAGAGAAGTATTACAAGACCTTGTAACTACAGCACAATTCACTGAAATAGGTAGACAATATGAATTTTCTAAATTGTTTACTACCAAATCGTTTAAACAAGCTGTACCGATTCATGAGTACAATGACTTAAAGCCATTTATTGAAAGAATCATGCAAGGTGAACAAAATTTGCTTTGGAACACTCCAATCAATTGGTTTGCAAAAAGCAGTGGCACTACATCAGATAAAAGTAAGTTCATTCCGGTAACCAACGAAAGTCTTGAGGACGGTCACTTTAAAGCAGCAAAAGATATTCTTAGTCTCTATTACATGCATAACCCAGATTCCGATATGTTAACCGGAAAGGGATTAATGATTGGTGGAAGTCACTCAATCAGCAGCCTACATGAAGAGGCTCATTATGGCGATCTCAGTGCAGTATTGATGCAGAATACACCATTTTGGGGAAACCTAATCAGAACACCTGACCTTAGTATTGCATTGATGGATGAGTGGGAAAACAAAATTGAAAAGTTAGCAGAAACCACCATCAATGAAAATGTTACATCTGTTTCAGGTGTGCCAACATGGACACTCATTCTATTTCAACGCATCCTTGAACTCACAGGAAAAAAAACAATAAAAGAAGTATGGCCTTCATTGGAAATGTATTTTCACGGAGGTGTTTCGTTTCATCCATATAAAGAGCAATTCAAAAAACTTATTGGGGGTGAAATAAATTTTCTTGAGATGTATAATGCGAGTGAAGGTTTTTTTGCAGCACAGGATATTCCGGGTTCAGATGGCATGCTCTTATTTTTAGACCATGGTATTTTCTATGAATTCATGCCTATTGAAGAATATGGAAAAGAACAACCCCGTACAATCGGCTTAAAAGATGTTGAGCTTGGTCAGCATTATGCTCCTGTTATAACCACCAATGGGGGGCTCTGGCGCTATTTGCTTGGAGATACTATTCAATTCACAAATCTCAGTCCATTCAGAATTAAAGTAAGTGGAAGGCTGAAGCTTTTCATCAATGCATTTGGAGAGGAGCTGATCATAGACAATTCAGATAGGGCAATTGCGGAAGCATGCAAACAATGTGATGCTATAATGACAGATTATACAGCGGGCCCAATTTATTTCAGTGAAGATGGGAATGGTGCACATGAGTGGTTGGTTGAATTTGAAAAAGAGCCGACTGATATCGTTAGATTCATTTCAGTATTAGATGAAACCCTAAAGAATTTGAACAGTGATTACGAAGCGAAGAGGTACAAAGACATTGCATTGAGACCACCCCAACTAAAAGTGATACCAAAAGGGCATTTCAACAAATGGCTTAAAAATAAAAATAAGTTAGGCGGACAACACAAGATACCGAGACTAAGCAATGATAGGGTGATTTTGGAGGAGGTGATTGGGTTATTGTAAGTGAGATGTAAGATGAGAGACATAAGATGTAAGACATAAGATGTAAGAAGTTTGAATTTAGAAATCTTCGTTAAGAAATCATCTAAAAACAGTTTAAACTTTAAGTCTTACATCTCACATCTTATGTCTCATATCTTATGTCTAATGTCTTAGATCTTTTTAATATCTTGCACAAAACCAACTAATATGAAATTGCTTGAAGGGAAAGTTGCCATTGTAACGGGTGCAGCACGTGGAATTGGAGAGGCCATCGCTATCAAGTTGGCGGAGCATGGTGCCAACATTGCTTTCACCTATGTAAGTGATAGCAGTGCTGAAAAAGCAGCAACACTTGTAAGTAAGATTGAATCAATGGGTGTGCAAGCGAAGGCATGGAAGAGCAATGCAGGTGTATTTGCTGAAACCGAAATATTTGTAAACGAAGTTGTAAAAGAATTTGGCACCATTGATGTCTGTGTTAACAATGCAGGAATCTCAAAGGATAATTTACTACTCCGAATGACACCTGAACAATGGGATGAAGTGATGGATATCAATTTGAAAAGTGTATTCAACATGACCAAGCAAGTAATTCGTCCAATGATGAAAGCCAAAAAAGGTTCCATTATAAACATGAGCTCCATCATCGGCATTAGGGGAAATGCAGGCCAAAGTAGTTATGCGGCTAGCAAGGCAGGAATTATTGGATTTACGAAATCCATCGCTTTGGAACTGGGCAGTAGAAATGTTAGGGTAAACGCTATTGCGCCGGGTTTCATTGAAACAGATATGACACATTATTTGAAAGAGGGAGAAGCTGCGCAAGCCTTTCTTTCAAAAATTCCACTGGGCCGATTTGGATCAGCTGAAGAAATTGGAAATACTACCCTGTTTTTAGCTTCTGACATGAGCAGCTATATCACAGGTCAGGTATTAAGCGTCTGTGGTGGATTAAATATTTAATGAACGTTAATTTTTGGGGATTTCTTCTTTGAATCGTACTGTTTTTAGTCACGATGGTTTATTTTAGCAACCTGTGATAAAAAGAATTTTAACATATTTACTGGTCGCAGTTTTC
>CAMBGO010000150.1 GCA_945866165.1 Chitinophaga pinensis
ATGGAGTAAGAAAGAGGAGACTCCTAAAGCAAAAGAAGCACCAGCTGCTGGTGCGGAGGGGCAAGCTGGTTTGGAAGGTGAGCTAACAATGGGAGCAAAGTTGAAAGGCTTTTTTGGCATGGAATCGACCTTCAGCAAAATGCAGAAAATGTATGAAAAATACAATGAGGGAAAGGATGAGAAAGTCAGGGAATCACAAAGGAAAGCCATTTTAAGTCTTGCGAAAACATGGTTAGATAAGCACAAGGATAGTACAGATAAAAATGACCTGGTTAAGAAGGCTTCTATTGAAGGCATGATCAAAAAAATGCAACCTGAACCAGTCATAGAGGAAGATCAATCTAAAGATGATTATATTAATAAGCAAAATGAAAAGATAGAAGGTTACCGCAATGAAGATGGAGAATTGAGCTCAAAGAGATTGGGTGGTTTTATTGGGGTGATGAAGGACAAAATGGTCGACTTGGTAAAAGGTGTTCAGGATGATGAAGGAAGTATTCAACAAGCAGATAACTACATTCATGGTGATGCTGCAACAAACGCATTCTTTGCAGATGAAATAAAAAAGGCCAAAGGAATGGATTTGGGTGCAGTTAACAAAGTTAATGCCCATGCAAATGAAGTGTTTAGTGGCACCTTTAAAAACGTTGTAATGCCCGGTGGTGGACTACAAACTGGTCCAATTCAAAGCTACAAATCATCGTCACTTGCTGCTGCCAGAGCAAGTAACGAAAGGGTGAAGGATAGTGCGGGAGACCGTGTTATTGTTGAAATGTATTACAATGAAGTTGAAAAACTTAAGGATGAAGACAATACCAATGAGTCTAAAGAAAAGGTGGCCGACTTATATAAATTTGCAAAAGCTAGAAAGTTTGATGTAGGTAAAAGGAGAGCAGAGCAAAAGGCTGTACGTAATGATTTAGAGAAGGAAGGCAGAATTTCTGATACGTTAACAAGGACTCTTGAAGCCACGAAATATGCTATTGGAAGTGCCATATTCAAAACTGTGACACTAGGCTTTGGTAATATAAAAAAGAATCGTGACAAAAGGGGTTTAGTAGCAAAAGAAGATTTCACCTTAGATCTTGAAACAGGTGACGCAACACAAGAAAAGTTTCAGTCAAAGAACGGAACATTTGATTTTCAATCTCCTATTGACCAAATGAAGGAAATCAAAGGAGAATTTAATTCAAAAATGAAAAAGAGAATTGGAATGGGTGCCGGGGGATTCTTCTCAGCCCTTTCATTAGGACTTGAAGCAGGAAAAAGGTTCTTAGGCCTTATTAAAGGAGTTTTTTCTACTGTAGCACTTTGGGCAACAGGATTAAGTTTGATACCAGGGGCCCAAGTTATGGCGGGAGTAGCTGCATTTTGTGGCACTATATCCTACTATATTGGTTTGGTGATGTCTGGGTTAACAGTAATAAGAGGTTTATTGGATGGCATGGCCCAAACGTTGAATAATAATCCTGCTTTATTCTCAGAGCTTTCTGCAGAAACAAAAAAATCTGCGCTAGATGTTACAACTGAAGGAGCGGCATTTGGGTTGGGAACAGTTGGAGCGGGTGCATTGAGAGAGAAAATTACAGGGCAGGATAGAATGAATGACCAAGCGCTTTATGATCCAACATCGACATTAGCAAATAAAAATAGCTTATCGGGTGATGGTTCTGGTGCGCCTTCAACACTTTCTAATGAGTGGTTCCAGGATAAATCTGCACAAGCTGGAGGTATTTTGGTTGCTGATATAGGAATGAGTGCTACTAATGCTGGTGTAACTGCTGGCGTGGGATCGATGGATAATAGCGATATGACCCATACCCAATCTGTAAATAAAAATCGTAGAATTGGTAAGCCTGGTAAAAAGACTGCCAAGGCAGACGAAAAAGAGACTGCACTAATTATGCAGGCATTTGAAACGACCAAAGCGAAAGCTAAAAAATCAGGTGCAAAATTAATCCCAGTGGTTAAGAAATTTGCCTCTGAGAAAGCCCCTTCAACTTCAATTGAAACAACTGCAGATGTTACTCCAGAGGATAGAGAATCAGCAAGTAAATTACCTGTGGCTTCAAAGTTGGTTTCCAGTATGGCAAGCGAAATGACTGAGGGGATGGAAGATTTGCAAAATCAGTAACTTAGAAAATGAAAATCAAAAATGCAACTATTGAGTTTAGCAATGGATCGGCCATCGTAAAGTATCCTATTACACCATTGATTCTACTTGAGATTAAAAAAAATAGCTTGTTTAACTTTCAAGAGATGCTTTTTGAAGATAACCTTCCCTCATTTTTTCAAAAAGGGAATATTTCCATTAGTTCAGAAAGTACCAATGCCGCAGGTTTTAAAGATAATGAAGAGTTTGATATTGATCCCTCACAATGGCAAATCTTAGGGATAGAAGCTGATGACAGGCTTTATCCAACTTTCTTTTTGCTTAGAAAAGAAGGTAAATTACCAGGCTCATTAAAAAAGGCTATGTTGGATTTTGCAGTTAGTAGATCCACAAAATCCGAAAATTTATCTAAAGAAACCGAGGGCCAAATAAAAGAGGTATTGTCAGATATACTTGATCTGGGAGCAGATGGTGAGATTAATGAAGGTCAGTTGGAGAACGTAGTTGGTAAATTCATTTCAACAATCGAATCAAAAAATCAACAAAATAATCCTTCAACAGTAATTGAAAAGTTTCTTGTTGATAATAACATTCCTGTTGATAAAGAAAATGATTGTTACTATTACACAGTTAAATTCAAAGAATATAATTGGAATGTTGAACTAGGTTTTTCAGCAGATAAACTTGATTTAATCATGTATTCATCTGTTTCGTTTAAGACAATTGAAAATATTACTGATTTAACTTTGGTTGATATCAATGAGCTAAATCAAGTAATTGATAAAGGTCATTATGAAATTGATATAGATGAACAGATATTGTATTTTAAAAACGAGGCGACAATAAATTTTTTACTATTTGAGGTCCAGCTCAAAAAGCTTGTTGAAGAAAGCTACGCTGCAATGAAAGTTATTCTTCCCGTTTTACTTAAAAAGTATCCTGATAACATTTCCTTTTTTGTATAGTATAACAGACATCACCCCCTAATAAGCCCAAGAACCCTAATCTCTATTTATATTTAGGATAAAACAAGGCATCGATCACTTTATATACTTTTTTTGGGATAACAGTATCTAAATATGACTGCATAAAAAAAGAGCACCAATTTCTTGATGCTCTTTGTCGGGGCAAGTATTAAAAATTAATATCGACATGATTAAAAGCCTAAAAGGTTTTGAAGTTTATTTCCCATGATAAAACGACTCTCAAATGTAAATATTCAATGCATTCTATCATATTAAAAAGCGAAAAGAAGATTTTCAAATAATATGATTGAAGCAAGTTCCTAGAATGATGACTGCGGTCTTAATGAACCAAATACAAGTAAGGCTCATGGAACAATTGAAAATAGAATCAAAGAGTCAAGCATATTTTCCCAAAAAAGGAATTACCATGGTGTTTTAACATAAGATTAAATAGAACATATTGCTGGACAATTAAAAATCAGATCATTCAAAAAATCAAATTGAAAAACACTAACCAAGTCATAGTTGAAAACTGCTCATGATACCCCTCACATTATTTTAACATATCTTTAACTTAGGGATTGAAAAAAATCTCTAATTTAATTTTCACTTGGAATGAGTAAAAAATATAATTTTTGATATAATTCAAAATATAAAGTAATTTTGCACATGAAGATGTGAAGAATTTAAATATTTCTCAACAAAATTTAAACATATTTATGAACATTTTAGGATTTGACAGCTTGCTTGAAACTTCATACGGAAAGACTTCTGTCTCAGCCAACTCCTTATTGACTGGTTTAAGAATACAACATGATGATAAGTGGTACATAGTAGGTTCAGCCTGCAGTAATCTTGGAAGAAATCCACATAGAATTGTAAATGCATCACCAGATGAACAAGATTATAAAGTTCTTTTATTATCAGCCCTTTTATTAGCGGGCAATAACCAAAAAGAAAAAATTAACTTAACCCTAGGATTTCCATTTTCAACTTTCAATACACATAATTCTTTGGCAGAAACATTCTTATCCCAAAAACATTTTAGTATTGAATATGACACTTCATTATATATTCGAGATGGTAAAACTGAAAGAAAAATCATAGAGATCGACAAATTTGACTGCATACCAGAATTAACAGCCTGTGTAATTGGCCTAAAAAAGGAATACAAAATACTTGAAGATAATTTTTTAGTAGTAAGCCTTGGATTCGGTACAACTGAAATTGGGGTTGTTACAGAAGAGGGCCTAAATCAAAGAACAACAATTTCTGTTCCTGGAATAATTAGATGTATACAAAATTTCAGAGACGAATTAGAAAGGGAATACTTTATCGGATTTATGACTGACAATCAACTTGACAAAGCTTTCAGAAAGGGCAACCTTTTGATTAACAGAAAATTAATCAACATTCAAAAAATACGCAGAGATATACTCCAAGCTTTTTATAAGGAGTATATATCAGACACCATTCGCTCTCAAATTTCAGATCGAGACTTCGAAAAAATTGAGAAAATATACATTTGTGGTGGTGGTGCAAATTATACTGAGCTAATGGAAAGTTTTCATATCGAATTTGGGAAGATGGTAAAAATAGAAAAAATTGCAGAGTCTGACACACTTGCTGCAGTTGGATATTACCACAACTCTCAAAGAATTGCCGGAAGCTCTGATTCTGAAAATGTTGGAATAGATCTTGGGAATTCCTCAACTTACATTTGCTTCAACACTTAAAAATAAAACATGGATTTTTTTAAAAATAAAACACCCATAAATACTTTTCTTATATCGCAGGGTATATCTATAAACGGTGGTTTAGTTGGAGATATTTCTGGAAGAATAGAAGGATATGTAAAAGGTGATGTTATTATAAATGGCAAGGTCATTATTGCCGAAACCGGTGTGATCGATGGTAATTTGAAATGTTATGATCTAATAGTTCATGGAATAATAAAAGGAAGTGCAGTATGTCATAACTCAGTTATTGTTGGTGTGAATGGCAGAATTGATGGAAATGTAAGTTCAAATAGCATTCAAATAGATTCCAATTCTAAGGTAAGTGGAACCATCAAAAAAATCAATAGTATTGAAAAGAAAATTGAATCTGTAGAAAATCTAACTAATACCCTTCCTTCAACTAAATCCAAACTAATCAAACATTCTCCTACAGGTGGTTTTGATCCTAAATTAAAGCCTTCGAATAATTTATGGTAACCTTTTACTGATTTGGTTAAAAAAATTAATTTTAGCTTATTCTAAACCTATTGTTACCCAAACTAAAAGACAAAATAAATTTAATAGCATCATGCCTTCTAACTGGGTTAAAATGCTTTAAAAATTTAGATAATTTACAGTGAACCTGACCTTGATTCAGTGAAATCAACCCTCAAGAATATTCATTGTCAATCTAATAGTTAATTTGTACCTCAACGAAATTCGACACCTTCAACATCTTGCAATATCAGCATGTTTGAAATTAGACTCCCCAATATTGAGTTAGATTATTAATGAAGTGTTTCCTATAAATCTGACGACGACATATGAAAGTGTTAATAAAAATAAACCAAAAAACTTAATTCAATGTAGTTCCCCCATAGGGGCCACATATCTACCTATAAATTTCAAAGTGCCATACTTCACCGAGGTGTGATCAAACTGACCATTAGCCATGTCTAATTCAATTTGTAGCACTACCCTCTTTGTAGCCTTCAAATTAAGTTTGTCATAAGGACCAAGACTCATGGAATACCTTTTCCCTTGATACCTCCACCTTAATCTGATCCTGTTCTTAATGTTTTCTACAGAGACTGTTCCTTTCTGATTTTTGATACCCAAAAAGATACCC
>CAMBGO010000151.1 GCA_945866165.1 Chitinophaga pinensis
GGTAAGGATCGTAGGTAAGATGCGTTTCCGTTCTTCATACGGACAAAACCTCTTGATGCACAGCCGTGAAGTTGCAAACCTTTGTGGTATCATGGCGGCGGAGCTTGGAATGAACTCAAAACTGGCAAAACGAGCAGGATTACTGCATGATATAGGCAAGGTGCCTGATGAAGAAACGGAGTTGAGCCATGCGCTTCTAGGCGGAAAGCTTGCAGAGAAATATGGTGAAAATCCGGCTGTTGTGAATGCAATTGCTGCCCACCACGATGAAACTGAGATGCAATTTGTAATCTCCCCAATCATCCAAGCTTGTGACGCTATCAGCGGAGCAAGGCCTGGTGCGAGGAGGGAAATCATGCAACAATATATCCAACGGATCAAAGACCTTGAAAACCTGGCCATGACCTACCAAGGAGTGGAAAAAGCATACGCTATTCAGGCTGGTAGGGAACTAAGGGTCATTGTTGAAGCCGACAAAGTAACCGATGGTGACAGCGAAAAGCTCAGTTTTGAAATGGCCCAAAAAATCCAAACAGAAATGACTTATCCGGGCCAGATCAGGGTTACGGTTATTCGAGAGAAAAGAACTGTAAACATCGCCAGGTAAGGTTCAATAGGGCTCCAAAACAGGGTCCCATTTAATTTTGCTGAAATCTTAAATTCCATTACCTTCGCACTCCAAATTTTTGGTTATGAATCAAGCAATCGCATTTGTTCACGAGCAGTTAACCCCAGCAAATAACTTTCCAAAGTTCAAAGCCGGTGATAATATCACTGTAAATTATAAGATCATTGAAGGAAGCAAGGAGCGTATCCAAAGCTTCAAAGGTGATGTAATAAAGCGTCAAGGTCAAGGTAGCACAGCCACTTTCACAGTTAGGAAAATATCAGATGGTATAGGTGTTGAGCGGACATTCCCAGTAGCATCTCCCAATATTGAATCTGTGGTTCTTCACAAAACAGGTAAAGTTCGCAGGTCGAAGTTGTACTTCCTCAGGGAACGTAGTGGAAAGAGTGCAAGGATCAAAGAAAAAAGAGTTAGATAATATCTCAATAAAATATTTTGTTAATCCCGCCTTCGGCGGGATTTTTTTTGCTCATATCGTCCCCTCATGCCAGCAAAAACCATTAAATTTGTGTTGTATCAAAAATTATTTTATGTTATCCAATAGCGCGTTTTTGTTGGCCATGCCAGGAGGTTCTGAGTGGATCTTTATAATCATTGCAGTGTTAATCATGTTTGGAGGTCGTAAAATTCCTGAATTCATGCGTGGATTAGGAAAAGGTATTCGTGAATTCAATGATGCCAAATCCAACGTGAAAAAGGAAATAGAGGAAGGAATGCAGGAAAAAGACAAGCAGGTAAATTCCTAGTAGTCTTTTAATTCTTTTCATTCATCCCCCCTTACATTAAATTGTATAATCATCGATCCATATCGGATCTCCGTAATCTGTTGCTTCATGGGGAACTCACCTGTGTGGAGCTTGTTGAGCATTATCTCGACAAAATAAAAGAAAACGCGCAGCTCAATGCCTTTGTTGAAATATATGCCGAAGAGGCATTGAGCCGCGCGATATCACTTGACGTACGAATAAAACAAGACCCTTCCTCTTGCGGAGAACTTATAGGTGTGATAATTGGCATCAAAGATGTTATCTGTTACAAAGACCACCATGTTACTGCAGCCTCAAACATTTTAAAAGACTTCAAATCCATTTACACAGCTACAGCCGTTCAAAGATTAATTGATGAGGACGCTATTATAATTGGCAGCCTCAATTGTGATGAATTTGCAATGGGTTCTTCAAATGAAAACTCAGTATATGGCAATGTACTAAATGCGCTTGATGAAACAAGGGTTCCAGGTGGTTCTTCAGGAGGCTCTGCAGTAGCAGTACAGGCTGGTCTTTGCATGGTTAGCCTGGGTTCTGATACGGGCGGTTCGGTTAGACAACCAGCAGATTTTTGTGGAATCATTGGAATGAAACCAGGTTATGGAAGAATATCAAGGTATGGACTCCTAGCTTATGCATCTTCCTTTGATCAGATAGGGATTTTTTCAATGAATACAACTGACTTGGCAATTGTATTGTCTGTGATTTCCGGTAGTGATGAATTCGATAGCACTTGCACTGATTCACCAGTACCTGATTATCTTTCATTATTAGAAACAGATAAAACGTTCAACATTGCATATTTTCCAGAAAGCTTGGATCATCCATCGCTGGACAAGGAAATAAAAAATAATATCACTGAACTTATTTCAACATTAAAAGAAAAAGGTCATCGTATAACCCCAATTAGTTTTGAGTATCTTGATCATATTGTACCTGCATATTATGTTCTAACTACAGCGGAGGCGTCTTCAAACCTCTCAAGGTATGATGGTGTTAAGTATGGATACAGGACAAAGCAAAACATTACAGACTTAAATGAATTGTATAAAAAAACAAGGTCGGAAGGCTTTGGCAAGGAAGTGAAAAGAAGAATTATGCTTGGCACCTTTGTATTGAGTACAGGTTATTATGACGCATATTATGCGAAAGCACAACAGATACGAAAAATGATTGTTGATAAAACAACATCCATCTTTTCACAACATGATCTGATTATCATGCCAACAGTGCCTTCGCCCGCGTTTCGTTTTGGAGAAAAAAGCAATGATGCCATCGAAATGTTTCTTGGTGACTTGTATACTGTGTATGCAAATTTAGCGGGCATACCTGGTATTTCTTTGCCTTTATTTAAACATAGCAATGGAATGCCTTTTGGATTGCAAGCTATGTCTGATAAACTAGGTGAAACATCCTTGCTGCAATTTGCAAATCAACTATTGAAAGAGAAAATACCACACGGAAATGAAAAATAATAAAAAAACATTTACACACATTTTCAACGCTAAGTTGTTTTTGGCTTTTGTGATTTTAATTTCAACTACAGCATTCAAATTACATGCAAATGAAATTAGACCAAAGGAATATTCGCAAATAAATATAAAAAGTGATACAAGTATTAATGGTGCAATTAACTGGGATGAGTTAAATCCAAGAGCCATTAGTTTTGTGAAAGACTATTTAGAGGTACATGAAGAGCGATTGGAAAAAATGAAAACCTGGGGTGCTCCCTATTTTTTAATTATTGAAAATATTTTAGCAAAATACAGACTACCAAAAACATTAAAATACCTGGCAGTCATTGAGTCGGACCTTAAATCAACTGCGGTGTCACATGCAGGAGCTGTAGGACCATGGCAATTAATGCCTGAAACTGCAAAAGAGCTGGGCCTAATTGTAACAAATGAAAAAGACGAAAGAACAGACCTTGCAAGAAGCACCCATGCTGCTTCAAAGTACCTTTTGCAACTTTACGAAAAACTTGATGACTGGTTATTGGTTATAGCTGCATATAATGGAGGTCCTGCCAGAGTTGATAATATCCTTAAGAGAAAAAATTCAAGTGATTTTTGGGCAATCCAAAACAGCCTTCCACTTGAATCAAGAAACCATGTAAAAAAGTTCATTGCAACTCATTACATTTTTGAAAAAGATGGCAGTGAAACAACTGGAAAAATTACTCGCCCAGAACCCGTGGCAATAGTTCTTAATGAAGGCGACTTGAAGATAAGTGATACCCTAACAATAACAGGAAGGTATTCAGCAAATGTCATTGCAAAATACATGGAGATGGAAAACAGTTTATTTCAAAAATGGAATCAAGGATTTGAAAGAAAAATTGCAGAGGGGCCAGTAACGATTAGAATTCCAAAGGAAAAACTTTTACTATTTAACAATAAAAAAAGTGAAATACTAAACGAATCAGTTTCTCAAATGATAAAGGAAAATATTGACTACGCTATTGGTTTTCCAGAAGCGTCTACTGAAGAAAGAAGACCACAACCACGGAAAGCCAGACAACCAAGGAAAACCCAACTTTAAACCAACATTAGAAGTCGTCCTCTTCGTCAAATCCGGCATCATCGTCGAATAACCCAAGGTCTTTAAATTCATCATCTACTGCAAAATCATCATCATCAGCTTTTTTACCAGGTGCCTTTTTTGACTTTGATTTGGGAACATCGAACTCCTCAAAGTCTGGATCCCAACTATCACTCTCTTCTGTTTTTTCCCAATCATCATCAACATCGATATCCTCATCATCTTCGTCATTGCCCACTGCAGCCTTTGATTTCTTAGCTGGTTTATCATCATCCAAATCCATGTCGTCATCTTCATCAATCTTTGATTTAGATACAACCTTCTTTGGTTTTGAAGGAGTTTCTTTCGCAGCTGGTTTGCTCTTGGGTTTATTTTCCTTTTCAGTCTTTGCCATATCACAAAATTTCAATGTAAATTTTCAGAGACTTTTTTATATCTCCAAATATTTTTAGTACTATTTTTTTTAAAAAAAATAAAAGGCTACGCTTTTATAATTTGTTCCCGTTCGGGACCGTTGGAAATATACGTTATCGGCACACCGAGGTACTCATTTATAAAATGTATATACTGTTTCATTTCTTCAGGCAATGATTCACTGTTTTTTATTGAAGTAATATCCATCTGCCAACCCTTATGTCTTTCTAAAAATGGTATAATTGGCAATTTGGTCATTTGATACGGTACCATTTTTTGCTGTTTCCCTTCAATGCCATATGATGTGCATGCATAAAGCTCCTCAAATGCATCTAAGACATCAGCTTTCGTCATAACAAGTTGTGTCACTCCATTTATCATGCAAGCGAAATTCAGGGCAACTAGATCGATCCAACCACAACGTCTCGGTCTTCCAGTAGTGGCCCCAAATTCATTGCCTACTTTACGCAACCTTTCTCCTGTTTCGTCATGCAGCTCAGTAGGGAATGGGCCACTGCCAACCCTTGTGCAATAGGCTTTGGTTACACCAATTACTTCTTTAATTTTTTGGGGGGCAATACCCAACCCTGTGCAAACACCTGCAGAAATGGTATTTGAGGAAGTTACAAAAGGGAAGGTACCAAAATCAACATCCAGCATGCTACCCTGTGCACCTTCTGCAAGAACCTTTTTACCGGCGCTGATTTTTTCATTGATAAAATATTCTCCATTCACGATTTTAAGGCTACGCAAAAATTCAATTGCTTCAAAAAACTCTTCCTCCCATTCAGTTATGTCTTCGTTGAATCCAAATGAATCTAAAATGCGTTGGTGCTTCAATCGAAGTTTAATGTATTGGGTGGTAAAGTTCTTATCAAGCAGATCACCAACACGCAATCCATTTCTACCGGTTTTATCCATATAAGCCGGACCTATCCCTTTCAATGTTGATCCAATCTTTTCATTTCCCTTTGATAATTCTGAAGCTTTGTCTAATGCCCTGTGTGTTGGTAAAATGAGGTGAGTTCGTTCAGCGATGTAGAGATTTTTTTTACCGTCAACACCAAATGAAGCAACCTTATCAAACTCTTTTTTTAATGTTACTGCATCGAGTACAACACCATTGCCAATCAAGTTTGTTGTATTCTCATGAAAAATACCTGATGGAATTTGGTGTAACACAATTTTTTCTCCCTTTATATATAAAGTGTGTCCGGCATTGGGACCACCTTGAAATCTTGCAATGATATCATAATGAGGTGCAAAAAAATCCACGATTTTCCCCTTCCCTTCATCACCCCATTGCATGCCTAATAGTACATCAACCATAATAAACAATTTTGTTATTGAGTGGCAAAAATAACTGAATGGACCTAAAGGCAAAAAAATAAAAAAAGATATTAACCTTCTAGGTCGTAACGGTGAACATCTTGTATGCCAGGAAGCTCTTTTAAACGTTGAAAAAGCATATCAAGCTCATCTTTGTCATGCACAAAAAGCCTGATATTGCCTTCAAAAATTCCTTCTTTTGCCTCT
>CAMBGO010000152.1 GCA_945866165.1 Chitinophaga pinensis
CTCCAATATGGTGCCGCCCTCTAGCTCTGGCGTTACAGCCCTATCGCCAATAATGAAAAACACATTCATGGTTCCACATTCATGTATATATTTATGCTCAAAAGCATCAGTCCACAAAACTTGGTCGTACCCTCTTTTCTTGGCCAAAGTAGCAGGATAAAGAGAAGCGGCATAATTTCCTGCTGTTTTAGCAGAACCAACACCCCCTGAAACTGCCCTTACATAGGTTTCTTCCACATAAATCTTTAACGGTGCTGCGTAATATGGTCCAACAGGACTGCAAATAATAATGAACTTATAACTTGAGGAAGGAGCAACGCCAATAGCATGATCAGTAGCAAACATAAATGGCCGTATGTAAATAGCATGGTCATAGTCTTTTGGAATCCATTGATCATCAATTTCCAACAGCTTTTTAATACCTCCAATGAATATTTCCTCAGGCAACGCAGGCATTTCCATGCGCAATGCTGACTTATTAAATCGTTTGTGATTTTCAGTTGGCCGGAAAATAGCAGCACGGCCATCCTTCATCCTAAAAGCTTTTATCCCTTCGAAAATTGATTGCCCATAATGCAAGGCCGCTAATGATGGATCAAAACAAATTGGACCGTATGGAACAATTTCGCTTTGCTGCCATGCTCCGTTTGCATAGGTTGCAACAAACATGTGGTCTGTAAAATATTTCCCAAATTGCAGGTTCTTAAAATCAACAGTTGATATTTTCGAAGACGCTGCTTTTGTTACCTTTACATTTTCCAACTCTTTCATAAAAAACATTTGTGCAAAGAAACGAAAAAACCATTGCCTAACTAACACAAAAATGAATGGCCAAAGGAAAACCAGCAATACTTCCAAATTTCCTGATTGAATCTCTTTATAGAAACTCCCTGATCATGGAACCTACAAAACATCAGGATAATCTAGATGTCAATAACAACATAGAAAAGAAAGGCATTCTTGTCGTTGTATTTTCGTCTGAAATAACCCTTAATGAAAAACAAGATGCGTTTTTACAATCTATATTGAAAGCATGCAAAATTGAATCAAACAAAGTAAATATTATTTGCACTAGTAACCCTCAGTTTGGCGACTATACGCAACTCATAACCAGTTTTGGAGCTGAAAAATGCCTTTTGTTTGGACTAGAGCCTTCGGCTATTAATTTGCCAATGAACTTCCCGTCATTTCAAATACAACAATATCAGAATCAACAATACTTATGGTCACCAAGTTTAGAAGAAATTGAAATGGATAAGGCACAGAAACTCACCCTATGGAATTCGCTGCAAAAACTTTTCAAATAAGATGAATAAAATCATTTTCGCTTCAAACAATATTAACAAAGTTGTAGAGATTAGAAAAATCCTAGAGGGGAAATATGAAATCCTAACTTTAAATGAAGCTGGATTAGAAATTGATATCCCAGAACCACACGATACTATGGAATTGAATGCCCTCGAAAAGTCTATGACAATTTATAAACTAAAAGGGACCTCTTGTTTTGCAGAAGACAGCGGCTTGGAAGTAGATGCTTTAAATGGTGAGCCAGGTGTGCGGTCTGCAAGGTATGCCGGAACTCATGGAGATGATGCAAGAAATATAGAAATGCTCCTGCACAAGATGCAAGGCATCGAAAATAGAAATGCAAGGTTTAGAACAGTGATTTCGTTAATTGAAAATGGCCGGAATAAATTTTTTGAGGGAATCTGTGAAGGAACAGTGGCTTACCAACAAAAGGGCGAAAATGGCTTTGGATATGATCCAATTTTTATTCCATTAGGTTTAGATAAAACCTTTGCGGAGTGTACTTCAGAAGAAAAAAATGCAGTTAGTCACCGGAAAAAAGCAATAAATAAAATGATAGAATATATGTTGCTTAAGGATAATATAAGTGAAAATAAAAAATGATGGAAAGCAACCATTTTGAAACAGAATCCGACATAATAGAGGGTTGCGTATTAGGCAACCCAAGAATGCAACGGATTCTTTATGAAAGATTTTCAGCAAAAATGTATGCATTGTGTATTCGCTATACTGACAATACAGATGATGCGCAAGACATCTTACAAGATGGATTTGTAAAAGTATTCGTAAACATTGGCAAATTCAAAGGCACAGGATCATTTGAAGGATGGATAAGGAGAATTATGGTAAATACAGCCATCGAGCATTTTAGGAAAAAAAATACTTTGCAAGCAATTGATGAAAAAACAGAAAACCAACTAGCTGATGAACATTCTAACATATTCAATCTTCTTGAAACAAAAGAGTTGCTGGAAATCATCAAATCGATGCCGGCAGGTTACAGAACGGTATTCAACCTCTATGCAGTCGAAGGCTATACACATAAAGAAATTGCTGTAATGATGAATTTGAATGAAGGAACAAGCAAGTCACAGTATGCCAGGGCGAAATTATGGCTTCAAGAAAAAATAAAGAAAATGCAGCTTAAATAAACCCCAATGGATTTAAATCAAAAGCTAAATAATTTTGAATGTAGGCCTCCTGATCAGGCTTGGTCAGCCATTGAAAAAAAGGCAAGCAATGAAATTGATAGCCTTTATGAAATGAAAATAATACCACCTGAAATTTGTTGGAATAACATTGCAGAAAAGATTGGAAAAACGGAAGGGAAAATCAACAATTCAAAATCAATATCGAGCTCGTACATATCAACATGGATTCGATATGCAGCTATCATCACGGGAGTATTATTGTTATCAATTGGATTATTCAATCCCTCTTTAAGAAACACACTCTTCAATACAGTTATTGAAAGCAATTTGAAAACTTCCCTTTCAGACACACAATATATTCTGCCGTCAAACAAAAAAAATCAGATACATCAATAAAAACTTCAGTTACCCCATCGATGACCCCTGTGAGAAAAAAATGAAATAAAAAATAACACACAAAGGTATGCGTGAAAAAAAACTACTTTCTTCAAATCCATATGTATACGAAACAGACATAACTGTACAAATTGATGATATAAATTACGGCGGTCATGTTGGAAATGAACGCTACCTTCTTTATGCACAAGAAACACGGATGCGGTTCTTACAAACAATAGGGCATACTGAAATAAAGTTTGGGGAATTTGGAATTGTAGTTGCAGAAGCTGGAATTGAATATTTCGCTGAACTTTTTCATGGTGATATAATTTCTATTTCAATTTCAATTGATAATATAAGCAGGGTTGCATTTGACTGCTATTACAAGATTGAAAAGAAATTAGGTGAAAAAACAATCATTGCAGCTTGCATCAAAACCAACATGGTTTGTTATGATTACAAAGAAAAAAAAGTACGCTCCATTCCAGAAGATATCAGGAATAAATTCAATGAATTGATTGGATAAAAACCATCATTAACCCATCCAAATATCCCAAGAAGCCTCTGCCTGATCTATCAACATATCAGCGCCATTTTCAATCTCCGCTCCCCGCTCCTCGCCCCTTAACAAAAACATTGTTTTATCAGGATTATAGACTAAGTCAAAAAGATAATGTTGATTGCCCAGGTGCTCGTATGGAATTGGTGGAAAGGAATTTATATCAGGATACATACCCAAGGGTGTTGTATTTACAATCAACTGATGTGATTCTATGATTTCCTTGGTTAAGGATTCATAAGATAGTTGATCATCACCGGGAGTTCTACTTATTTTCAAAAAAGAGATGCCGTTTTTAGCAAGCACATAATGCACCGCCTTTGCTGCACCACCTGTTCCAAGCACCAAGGCCTGCTGATGATGAGATTTTAATTTCTTCATAAGCGATATCTCAAATCCGATAACATCCGTATTGTATCCCTTAAGTTTAGACCCTTGGATAGCAATACAATTGCAAGCACCAATTTGCTTCACTTCGTCGGATAAAACATCTAAGTAAGGGATCACCTTTTCCTTGTATGGAATCGTGACATTAAGTCCTGCTAGCAATGGTTCTCGAACCAGTAAGCTTAAAAGGTCTGATATGTTCTCTAACGGGTAGGATTCGTACGCTACTCCTTGAATATTTTCTTTTAAGAATTTATCAGAAAAATACTTTTTCGAAAAGGAATGTGATAGAGGAAAACCAATGAGGCCAAATTTTTTCATTCAGTGCGATTTCACTTGTCCAGAAAAAGCTCAAAGGTGTCACCGCGTAAACCCACTCGCATTGCCTCTAACGCAATGATTTCACTCGGTGCTATATTACCAAGATTCACATTGGCACCAAGCAACTCGATAAAATATAGTTGCTGAACTTTTTGAGGTGCTTCCCAAAGTATTTTTTCACCAGGTATTTGTGTAAGTATCTCTTGTACCAGTCCTTCTCTCACTTCACCGCTACCTCGGTATATTCCAACATTACCAGATTCTCTTGCCTCGGCAATAACATATGTAGCGCCAGCTGACAATTCAGCACTCATTAATTCTATCCACTTATAAGGAGGGATGATATGTGCTGCATCTTTGCTGCCAACTTCACTGAGTACAGTGCTAAATGCGCTGATTTTTTCAATATACCCGCATTTCTCAGCATGTGGAATGGTAATTGATCCGTCGCTGATTTCAATATACTTTATGTTATAGTCCTTACAGAGAGAAATATAATCATTTAATTGATTTCGAATTAAAAAGGCCTCAAATAGGGTTCCACCAAAATAGACGGGGATGCCTGCATTTTGGTACACATCAATTTTTTCGCGAAGCCTTGGGGTGACATAGGCTGTGCCAAAACCGAGCTTAATCATATCAACGTGGGGAACAGCATTTTCAACAAAAAACTTAGCCTCTTCAAGACTAAGGCCCTTATCCATAACCATGGTTACACCTTCTATTCTTGGCTTCGTATTGCGCAATGGCATTTGTGTTAGACTGAAATTCATTTTTTGGGATTGTGGTTGTTGGCAAAAATACAAAAGAGATATAGAAAATTGTTGAGGATGTCAAGAAACTTATTTACCCCCTTTTCGTCGCTTGTATTTGATGATGATTTCAACTACCTGTGGATGCTTAATTGATGCTGGATATAATTTCATGAAATTTTTCAGGTGCCTAGGGGATGAAGACAGTATGTGTTCCAAACAAACAATTCCCTCTTTTATTTTCCCCCGGGCAATCAATATAGCCGCTTTATAAATTTTGAGGATTGCCTTGTTACCAGTTTTTTGCTCGGCGAGGATTAGATGGCTTTCAGCTTCTTCATACTGCTCATTATCAAAAAGTGTTTCAAGAAGTGCCTCCCAATTTTTTAGATTTCGTGGCTTTGAATGCACTGCTGTAATAAAATAATGAACAGATTCTTTTGACTTCCCAAGCTTTACCATACACTCCCCCATTGCCAGGTTAAATTCTGGTTCCAAGCGAAATAGCCTTAATGCCATTTCTAAGTATTTAACAGCCTGACTATACTTATGCTCATTCATGTAGGAACGAGCAATTTTCTCATTCAACTTTGCGTTGTCTGGATTTAAGTGTGATGCTTTCCTGTAATAGAATCTTGCTTGCGCATAATTCTTTAATTTTTCATAGCAGAATCCAATGGCTTGGTATATAAGTTCTTCTGGACGGGCAAGTTCGACTACTTTTTCCAGGCATTCAATTGCTTCTTTGTAACGACGAAGACGCATCAATGCATCAGCCATGTTTCGGTATGCGTAGTCAAATTTTTCATTAATATCAATGCAGTATTGATATGCCTCAATGGACTTTTCATACAACCTCAATCCCTGATAAGCA
>CAMBGO010000153.1 GCA_945866165.1 Chitinophaga pinensis
GTTAATGCCCTTTGGTATAAAACTGTTTCAAAAACTTCGGAACGAACATTTTTAAGGTCCTCCTCTGAATTTTCATCAAAGTCTGCTTCATATTGTAGGATCTCATCTAATGTACTTATGGTACCTTCCATCCTTGATGAAATAACTGCTTCCTGATTTCTTAATGGGGCCAGAAAAAATTCTGTGCTGTGAAGCGACTTAAGCACTTGATCATATCGTGCCAAGGCATCGGTGGCTTTTAATAGCGACCCTAGCAATTGATCAAGCCTCAAATTACGTGGAGGAAATGCTTCATAATGGTAGTTGACTGCATTTTGAGTATCCATACCCTTATTTATATATTCAAAAATACTAAAATATGAGCGATAAATGTAATTGACTATCAAAAATGTCTAAAAATGATCAACAAGAGCTTTTGAATATAACGAATGTATGTCTATCATTTTCTGTTGACTACAATTTGTAGCCAACTGGATTCATTTCGCTTTTACCCTACTGCGTCATAAAAAAATATTCTATTAGACATATTAGTTTAACTAAATTGAATTTAACGGTAATTATCGCCGTTAAATAGCCGATTTAAAATATGGCAATAAGTATAGACCTAAGACAAAAACTTCATCATTTGATACCTGAGGGGTCTTTTGTTACGCGAGATTTACTTCTAACCCAGGGAATCACTCATCATACCAATTTTTCATTTCTTAAAATTTTAATTATAGGCCTTTCTAAGAAATTGTTTTTAATTTATCAAGTGACATTATTGTTTAGAGAAACTACCTCAAAACAAAAAAGCCCCTAAAACATTTTATATCAATGTAATAGGAGCCTTTTATTGCTGTAGGGGGAGGAGTCGAACCTCCACGAGGCAGTTAGCTGTAGCACAAAGTTGAGTGGTCGACCCTGGTCGTCAGTATTGCTACCAACGGCTCTACACTACGTTTATCCTGTTATCCCCACCCCCGAGACAAGAGGGAATGTCTGCCAAATTTCATCACCCCACAGTGTTAATGAACTGATGCAAATTTAAAGTAAATGACTATTCATTGATAATAATTCAAATAATATTTTTAAATTATAGAAATAATTTAATAAATTGCATTTATAATTGAAATACTTTAAAAACACGATCTGCAATGGCTGGAAAATTGAATCTTGACAAACTAGACCTGCAAATCATCCAAATCATGATGGCTGATGCAGGTATCTCTTATGCCGACCTTGGAAAACAGTTGTTTGTTTCAGGCGGAACCATTCATGTACGTATCAAAAAACTACAAGAAATAGGCATCGTTAAAGGCACAAAACTGAATGTTGACCTCAAACTGTTGGGCTACGATATTACTGCTTTTGTTGGAATCTTTCTTGAAAAAAGTTCCTTGTACGATCAAGTGGCAGAAGACCTCAAAAAAATTCCTGAAATTATTCGCCTTAATTATACCACTGGCAATTATAGTATGTTCCTCGAAGTGGTTGCAAAAGATATCAATCAACTACGCTTTGTATTGCACGATGAACTGCAAAAAATAAAAGGCATTGAACGCACTGAAACGTTCATTTCACTTGATGAAAGTTTTAATAGGACTGTTCCTGTTGCGGGATGAAGAGTTTAAAGTTTAATGTTTAGGCGTTTAGGGTTTAGATGTTTAGAAATCATCACTAAACCATAAGCCCTAAACTGTATATAGAATAAGGGAGTCTAGATGAATTCATTAAACCCTCAACCCTAAACACCTCAACCCTCAACCCTAAACTCTAAACCCTAAACAACTCAACCCTAAACCCTAAACAACTCAACCCTAAACCCTAAACACCTCAACCCTAAACACCTCAACATTGTATTCCCTCACTTCAACTTTCTTCCTTTCCATGTATAGGTAGTAACCATTCCAAAACTGGCGGCTATCAACGTATACAATACATGAAAAGGCTGTGATGGAATAAACCAGCGTATCAGTTTTGTCTTATTAAAAAACCAAGCGATCCTTATCATAAAGGGCAATTCAACAATTATTTTTAAGAGCAGAAAAAATCCACATGCCTTGAAATAATAGGGATCGAAAAATCCTGCAACAAAAACGGCAACCAATCCAACATTCACCAAAAAAACATTCAATAGGATGAGCTTTATCCATACATTGGAATAGCTTCCCGCTTTGCTGGCCCACCTTGTCCTTTGTTGAAAAAATGATTTCAAAGAATTTGCTGGTTCTGTTGTTACAATTGCTTCTCGTGAATAACAGTATTGTACACTTCCAGGATATGCTTTCCCAATCTTTTCCATTAGCAACATATCATCCCCAGAAGCGATATGATCAATCCCCTCAAATCCATTCACTTTGTTGAATGCCTCTTTGGTATACAATAGATTTGCTCCATTGCACATATTAAACTGATTGCTGTGTACCGCAGACGCAGTAATACCTTGTAGTGAAAGGAAGTCGAGCGACTGAAATTTTTCAAGCAAGTTCAATTCCTTTCTAAACATCACGGGGGCTGCAACAAAAACAGCATCTGTTTTTTCCTTAAAAGAAACTATTGTATTTAACCAAGTAGTTGGGAAAATGCAATCTGCATCTGTTGTAACAATAATATCATGTGATGCTGCTGAGATTCCCCTGGCAATAGCCGCTTTTTTACCAACAACTTTTTCGCCACTTCCAATTTGAATTAGCCGCACTCCCCTTTCTTGAAAACTCCCAACAATCTCAGCAGTTTTATCACTGGATTGGTCATCCACCACGATAATCTCAAGGTTTTCAAAACCATGTTTCTGTAGCAAGACCGATTGCAAGCACCTGATAATATGATCTTCTTCATTCCTCGCCGCAATAACAACCGTAACAGATGCATGGCTCATTCCATGTGCTGAATAATATGGGATGTCCATTAAACGTCTGTTCGCATTTCTAATAACAATGCGATAGGTAATTATCAAAAGCAGTAAAATACCGAGCGATATCATCTTCTTAATTTACGTTGAGGTCATGTGTTAAATTTCAACTTTTTCTGACTTAATTTATTTTTTGAGTCAAAAAATTCACTAATTTCAATTTAGTTGCATAACTAACGATATGTCAAACAACCAATTCAAGCGTGGCGAATTATATAGCTTTATCACGGGTGTGGCTTCAACAGCCATCTCACGCCGTTTGCAAAAAAATTTCAAGCAGGAAGGTATTGAAATTACCATTGAACAATGGAGTGTTCTTTATCATCTCTGGAAAAAAGATGGGATTAGTCAACAAGAACTGTGTAACGCTTCTTACCGGGATAAGCCGAGCATCACCAGGTTGGTTGACAACCTTGAAAAATTAAATATGGTGAAAAGAGTTGGTTCTCCAAACGATAGAAGAATGAACCTTATTTGTTTGACCGATGCTGCAAGAAAACTGCAGGAGCAAACAATGGCAATTGCAGAGACTACTTTAAATGAGGCACTAGATGGAGTGAGTGCTGCCGATATTGAAAGGGCAAAGTCTGTGTTGCAAAAAGTGTACGATAACCTTAAATAAAAAAAATAAAAAATCAATACGATGGAAACAAATAACCCAAGCCAACAAGCCATGAAAGGTGCAGGATGGTTGTTAAAAGAATCATCTACAGCTGAAACTTTTATCCCTGAAGATTTTAATGAAGAGCAAAAGATGATGATGGATATGTGCCATCAATTTATTGCAGCAGAAATAACACCATTATTGGATCGTATTGATAAACTTGAGCCAGGATTGATGCCTTCATTGATGACAAAAGCAGGTGAATTGGGATTGCTGGGCATTTCAATTCCAGAGCAATACACTGGCTTGGGCAAAGAATTTGTTTCCTCAGTTATTGTTGCTGAAGGCCTCGGAGCAGGTCATTCATTTTCTGTTGGAATGTCTGCTCACACTGGCATTGGCACGCTTCCTATTTTATATTTTGGCACCGAAGCACAGAAAACAAAATATGTTCCCAAACTCGCATCTGGTGAATGGAAAGGTGCTTATGGATTAACAGAGCCCAACAGTGGTTCAGATGCACTGGGTGCAAAAACAACTGCGAAGCTGAGTGAAGATGGAAAGTATTATTTATTGAACGGACAAAAATGCTGGATCACCAATGGTGGCTTTGCTGATGTGTATACCGTCTTTGCAAAAATCGATGGAACACAGTTCACTGGATTTATTTTAGAACGTGGTATGGAAGGATTTACACAAGGTCCTGAAGAACATAAGATGGGTATCAAAGGATCTTCTACTGTTCAACTCTATTTTCAAGATTGCAAAGTGCCTGTAGAAA
Source organism: Chitinophaga pinensis (assembly GCA_945866165.1). GTDB lineage: Bacteria > Bacteroidota > Bacteroidia > Chitinophagales > Chitinophagaceae > Pollutibacter. The sequence goes on from CAMBGO010000153.1 coordinate 4,279, forward strand.
ATATTCTTGGTGAAATAGGGAAGGGCCATATCATCGCTTTTAATATTTTAAACATTGGTCGATTGAAACTTTGTGCAGCTACCTTGGGTGGTGCAAAGAAATGCTTGGAACAAACAGTTCAATATGCAAAAACACGCGAACAATTTAAAAAACCCATTGCAGATTTTGGTGCGATACAATACAAGCTTGCTGAAATGGCCATCCGCACATGGGTATCTGAAACAGCGCTTTACCGCACTTCCATGTGGATAGATGAAAAAGAAAAAGAATTACTAGACGCAGGAAAGCCTTTTAACGAAGCATTGTTGGGTGGTGCTGAAGAATATGCCATTGAATGTGCCATCTTAAAAGTGTTTGGATCAGAGTTGCTCGACTATGTTGTTGATGAATCAGTGCAAGTACATGGCGGAAATGGATACAGTGATGAATACAATGTATCTCGTGCTTACCGCGATAGCAGGATCAACAGAATATACGAAGGCACCAATGAGATCAATCGATTGCTTACTGTAGACATGGTGTTGAAACGTGCAATGAAAGGAAGAATCGATATGATGGGTCCTGCCATGGCAGTACAAAAAGAATTGATGAGCATTCCGGATTTTGGCAGTACAGATGATAGCTTGTTTGGTGAAGAATTAAAAGCAATCAAGCAAATGAAAAAATCCATCTTCATGGTAGCAGGTGCTGCTGTTCAAAAACTCATGATGAAGATTGAATCTGAACAAGAAATTCTCATGAACATCGCAGATATGTCGATAGAAGTATTTCATGCTGAAAGCGCCATCTTGCGCGCAATGAAGCTCGCTGAAAAAAATGGAGAAGCTGCAGCTGGCTTTGAAATTGATATTGCTAAAACATATTTGTATGATGCTGCCGATCGTATAAACAAAGCCGGTAAAGATGCGATCAATGCATTTGCAGCTGGTGATGAACAACGCATGATGTTGTTAGGTATCAAGCGCTTCACAAAAGTGGCTCCTTTCAATGCCAAAGATGCAAGAAAAAGAATCGCAGCAAAGTTGATTCAAGGCAGAATCCTATAAAACATTGGGCCCCTGAAAACAGGGGCCCTTATTTTTTTTTATTCCAAACCAATGAAAAACTTTTGTGGCTTCTGATTATTGCCACTTATTGCTATAATTTTTTCGACTAATAGAAATTGAAATTATCCCACTGAGTTAAACCGGCATCTAGTTTTTTAGACTTGCTTTCTGGTGTTACATTGATTTCTTTTTTTCGTTGATCAAGCATCGCAATGCCAAGTGAAATAAATCCGCTTGAAATGATGGTGATCAACCCAAAAAGTGATTGCAGGTCTGTCGCATGTTTTTCAGGACTTATCATATTCAGTATCAACAACAATAAATAAGACCCATAAGCAAAAACAATTGTTCCTAAGAGAAAGGCCT
>CAMBGO010000154.1 GCA_945866165.1 Chitinophaga pinensis
CAATGATGCATTTTCTACTGGATCCCAGGCCCAGTAACCGCCAAATGTAAGCGACTCGTAAGCCCATGCAGCACCCATCATAATGCCTAGCCCAAGCACACCTGCACAAAATAAAGCCCAAGGCATGGCCGGTCTTACCCAACCTGATACATCTTTCTTCCAAAAACCTGCAACAGCAAAAGCAAAAGGTACAATAGCAGACGAAAAACCAAGAAATAATATAGGAGGATGAATAACCATCCAATAGTTCTGGAGAAGAATATTCAACCCATTACCATCGGTCAAATACTTTGCAAGGTAATCGGGGTCTTGAAAAATAGGAGCATCAGGAAACTCATTTCTCATCAAAACAAATGGGTTGGTCCCAATACGAATATCGAAAGCATAAATACCAATCAAATAACTAGCTAGGAAAACCTGAACCAATGCAATTGTAAATACAACTGAGGATTCCCATTTTTTTGCAGTTTTAATTAACACCAATCCAAGGGCTGCATTCCAAAAGCTCCACAACATAAAACTACCTTCCTGCCCTTCCCAAAAACAACTCATTAGGTATTGTAAGTCAAGACTGCGCTTGGAATGTTGATGGGCATATTTGTATTCAAAATAATGATTATAAATTATCAAATAGAGAACAAGAAACAAAGCCAAAATAGAAATGGCATTTACCCAAAATGAGGTTCTGGCCACTTTTATCCATGGAGTTTCAGACAGTCCCCCTATGTTTACAGTTGCTTTGTAATAAGCATAGGCAGATAAAATCGAAGAGCAGAATGCCAATAAAACAATGAAATTTCCTATCTGTCCTAGAAGCAGGTGTTCACCTATATATTTAATCATTACTTTAAAATGTGTGCTATTAAGGCTGAGTAGATTCTTTCTTCAAAATAGAAGATGTAGTGACAACTTTAGATGGTACGTCTCCTTGTTCCTTGTATTTTGAAGGGCACTTCATGACTATTTCATTACATTGAAATACGTCATCTTTCATAGATCCCTTCATCACAATACGCTGACTTTTTTCAAAATCAGTTGGTTTGGCGTTTTTGTATACAACATTGGTAGAACTTCCAAGGGAATCAATTGCAGTAAATGCCAGGTAATTTGGATCTTTCAAAGGGTCGTAAATAACAGGCTTGGATGTATCCAATTTGGCAATTAAATGAACAAATTTACCTTCCTTTTTCCTGGCAGACTCAACAGAGTCATAGGTACTTAAGTCGTCCAATAATGAAAGTAATGCAGCAATCACAATTGCTATTGAAACCAGGCCGAGGATATGCATCTTTTTCATACAAAACAATTGAAATGCAAAGGTAATGCAAAAGAGGATAGCTAGTCAAAAAGTGAAACAATTCGGGTTATAAAAAATGCCCCTAAAAGAGAATGAAAAAATAACTTTCGGATCTTGATGTCTTTCGGCCTTTTCACTAACTTTGCGCTCCAAATTAAAACTGGTCTCATTGCCATGATGGTTGACATGTCCAATTTCGATCCAAACGGTATAAGTGTTCCCAACAATAATATTTTTGGACTGCCATTCACACTCGAAGAGGCTGAGCTTGTTATTGTACCAGTACCTTGGGAAGTTACTGTAAGCTTCAGAAGTGGTACTGCCAGATCACCAGAAAATATGCTTAAGGCAAGCTTACAGGTTGACCTGTATGACAGCGAGTATAAAAACAGCTGGAAAAAAGGTATTCACATGCTGGGTATTGACAAGAAGCTTCTGTTAAAAAACGACTATTTAAGAAAAGAAAACGAGCTATACCTAAATTTCATTAAAACAGGCGAGAAAGTAGATAATAACAAGTTCATGTGCAAAACTCTCATGGATGTGAATGAGGGTTGTAAGCTTATGAATGAGTGGGTGTATGAAAAAACAATAAACCTGCTTAATAGCGGTAAAAAAGTTGGCTTGTTAGGAGGTGATCATAGTGTATCATTAGGGTTTTTAAAGGCCCTAGCAGAAAAACATGATTCCTTTGGCATCCTTCAGATTGATGCACACTGTGACCTGAGAAAATCATACGAAGGATTGGATTATTCTCATGGTTCAATCATGTATAATGTATTATCAACAATACCATCAGTTTCTAAATTAATGCAACTAGGAGTTAGAGATTACTGTGAATCTGAATGGGAATATATTTGCAATAGCAAGTATAAAATTGTTACCTATTTTGAACACGAATTAAAGGAGCGCTTATACAACGGACAAAACTGGAATCAAATCACTGCTGAGATTGTATCACAATTACCTGACAAAGTTTACATAAGCTATGATATAGATGGCTTAGACGCCAAGTTATGCCCCCATACTGGCACTCCTGTTCCAGGAGGCTTTGATATGGAGCAGCTGAATTTCATCTTTAAAAAAATAATGGAAAGCGGAAAAACAATCATCGGATTCGACCTATGTGAAACGGGTGTGAGCTCAGATGGATGGGATGAAAATGTTGGCTCAAGAATACTTTTCAAACTTAGTAACCTCATGATAAGTCAAGGTCAATAAAATGCAATCCAAAACCAACGGCTCAAAAATTGTTTATGATTACGTTGTGGTACTAAGAAACGACCACATCCAATTCATTGAAAAGACTGGCTGGTTGCTTACGTTTTTAATAATCATGCTGCTGGTATTTTCAATTTATACAACCGCTAATTCTACCTTGCTTTATGTTTGCTTGATTATCACTTTGTCATTATTCATATCTAACTGGATTGAAAAAAGAAAGAAAAAAAATATTGTGTTCAAACCTATCCTAATAACAGGTGGCCTTGGTTTGAGTATTGCATCAAGTCTGCCTGTAATCATAGGTATATTAATAATTATAAGCGGTTTAATTGAAAAAATCATCTTGCAAAAAAGGGAGTTTGGCTTCTCTAAAAACATTATTCAGGAAAATGGAATATTCGGGAAAAAAATCAACTGGGGTGAACTCAACAGGGTTATTCTGAAAGACGATATCCTTACGATCGATTACAAAAACAACAAGCTTATTCAGGTTCACACCGACAATGAGGATGACGATGATTATGAAGTACAAGCAGATGAGTTCAATGCATATTGTCAAAATCGCCTTGGCGAAGCATAATTGTCTTAATTTTGAATATGCCAATGCCATCACATTCCCCATTTCTACTTTATTCAGACGGTCAAGGAAATATTTTTGAGGACTCAACACTCTATGCAATTGGTAGGGCTGGATGGGATGCCATTCCCGTTCCTGAAGAAAATTGGATATCCCTGCCTGATGGCGGTAACCTTTATGAACTTCCTGGCAGAAAAGGCATTGGCATTGATGTGTTAACTGGCGAAATGAGGCTTTGTGATAAGGGATGGGCCGTTGCTGCTTTTATTCCACCTGCGCACACTGGCACCTTCATGGCTGCCTATGAAACAGCACCCGATGCACCAACACTTCCCCTGTTTTGTTATACTGCCGCTGGATGGTGCGATGGTGAATTTTATGTGACAGCAATAAGGATAGAACAAGATATTCGACAAGAGTGTGCAGGTTACGATGCCGTAAAAATTGAAAAGGGAGTTGAAAAACTCATGTCGTCATACCCAAATAACAGGTTGGTAAATCACCTTGCTGAAAAATGTTGCAGAACATACACTTGCCCTGCGGCAAGAAATTTTTTTATTGGGAGATGGGAATGCCCGGTGCCAACATCACCTGCCTGTAATGCAAATTGCATGGGCTGCATCTCCTTTCAACCAGAAGAAGAGACAATCATTTCAACACAGGATAGGCTTCAATTCAAGCCATCAGCAGAAGAAATTGTTGAGTTTACCGTCCCTCATTTGATGAATGCCCCTTTCCCACTGATTAGTTTTGGTCAGGGATGTGAAGGAGAACCTTTATTGATGTGGGAAACAATTCGGGAGTCAATAAAAGAAATTAGAAAACACACAGACAAAGGGAGCATCAACATAAATACCAATGGGTCCATGCCTAAAGCAGTAAGGGCGCTTTGTGAAGCTGGACTTGATTCAATCAGAGTTAGTACCAATTCTGCACAAAAGTCATGGTACGAAAAATACTATCGCCCAAACAATTATCAATTTGAAGACATCATTGAAAGCCTTTGTGTAATGAATGAATTTGATAGATGGAGTTCAATAAATTATTTTGTATTCCCTGGCATGACTGACACTGAATCAGAATATGAAGCGTTGCGCTACCTAATCAAAGAGAGTAATTTAAAAATGATTCAATGGAGAAATTTCAATATTGACCCAGATTGGTATTTGGGGCGCATGGGGATTTCAGAGATTGAAGAACCGTTGGGAGTCATCAATGTTATGAATATGATAAGAGATGAATTCCCCAAGTTGAAATTTGGCTATTTTAACCCTCCAATAGAACGCATCATTGGAAATTTTGAGAAAGATTTTGCACATTGATTGAATTTCCTGCCTTCGATTTCAAGTAACTTTAGTCTGTTAACAACAAAAAAAATGCAATGGCAGATTTTGAGTCCAAAAAAAATATAAAGGCTACCGCTTATACAGCAATCCTACTTGGACTGATTATCATGCTTTTTTTTGTTGTATCCTGGTCAACGCCCCCAGTTGTAGAGAACATATTTGATGAGGGTTTAGAAGTTAATTTAGGTAACAGTGAAACCGGACTTGGAGATATTCAGCCACTTATTCCAGATGCACCTGCGTCATCAGAAGTAGCATTAGCAACACCTCCGCCCACCAAGTCAATTACAACTCCAGAAATTAAAGACATTGAAACAAATGATGATGATAAAGACGCACCACCGGTTGTAATTAAAAAGAGCCCATCTATTCCAACAAAAAAATCAACCCCTACTAAAGTTGCTGAGCCTATAAAAGTAAAGACAGTTGTTGAGAATAAACCTGTTGAAACACCTCCTGTGCCGGCACCAACTCCTAAAATTTTATACAAATCCCCAACGGGTCAAGGTAAAGGTGGTAACAATGCAGACAGTTATCAAAAAAGCAATGGACAGGGAATTACGAGTGGGACGGGAGATCAGGGCAAACTAAATGGCAACCCAAATTCAGATAATTATAATGGGTCTGGTGGCAATGGGAATGGAGGAGTTACAATTTCAAGAGGCCTTCAGGGAAGAAAAATAAACAGGTTTCCATCCTTTGAAGACGATTTTCAGGAAAATGCTAAGGTGGCAGTTGATATTACAGTAGACTCCAGGGGTAAAGTAATCAATGCAACCTTTCAACAGAAGGGATCTACAACTGCCAATTCTTCCATAAAAAATATTGCACTAAAAAAAGCAAGGCAACTTCAATTCAATGTTGATGAACAAGACCTTCAGGATCAAATAGGAACGATCATATTTAATTTTAGGATAAGAAATTGATTTGTTAATCTCAATCATGACTAGTCCATAATTAATTTTTGATGCACTTTTAAAAGTCGAAACATTTATCGATATTTGCATTATAAATAAAACCTCATATGGACAAAAGAATACATACCCTCATCTTTTTATTTGTATTGTATTTTATTATAGCTGTAAGCATGACTTTGTTCAAACCAGTGCAGTTATTCCTGACAAGCTTCATTTTTGGAATTGCGGGAATACTAATTTTCTTAATGTTTTTTTCAATTTGGTTGTTGCAGAGAAATAAATAAAAAAATCACTACCCAGAATATTATTAAATAAACTATC
>CAMBGO010000155.1 GCA_945866165.1 Chitinophaga pinensis
AAGGGACAACCCAACAAGATAAAAAAGACATAAGTAATCAGATATTTCATGGATGGAAAGATTTCAGAAGTTGCCAGCAATACCATTCTTGTCGAGGTACATGAAACGCTCCTTTAAATAAATTCCCTTTTGCAGACTGCGCTAATCGCCCATCTCTATGCAAATAACCAAACCATTCTCCACCTTTTGGATCATGGAAATTTTTATAACTGTACGCATGTACTTGTTTGTGCATGGTCGCGTACTTCTCCTTACCTGTCAATAAATAAGCCATTAAGGTAGCAATGATGGCTTCGTTATGTGGCCACCAGAATTTCATGTCCTGCCAATACTCTTGTACAGGCTTTCCATACACATCTCTAAAATAAAACAAACCACCATATTCTTTGTCCCAACCCCTTTCCCACATATAATCAATCATCTTACAACCTAACTCAATTAACCTTGGATCATTGTTTCTGTGCATGGCTTCATGCAAAATAAACCAAGCCCCCTCTATTGCATGGCCGGGATTCAATGTTCTTCCATCGATATGGTCAATTATGCTGCCGTCAGGTGCTACCTGCTCCATCACACATTCAATTTCGTGTTTTACAAAATCACGTTCGATTTCATCAATCCAATGATCTATCAAAGCATCACAACGTTCATCACCGATAGTACTGCGCAATTGTTGTGCAGTGTTCATCATTATCATCGGTACACCAATACCTTTTGCTGGTCGAACATCGGTATACTTTGGCGCAATCATGCCAGGTTTCGTAGAATAATCGATACACTGACCAAATACTTCACGTGCGCGATTAGCAGCATGCTCATCGCCTGTTGCCTGCGCATACGCAGCAGCTGCAATTACATAAAATGTTTCAGAAAAATAATAACGTCTTTTGCGAATTGGCCTTCCATCTCTTGTCACATGAAAAAACATGCGTCCATCTGTATCGAAACAATGTTGATTCAAAAAATCATACCCAAGTTTTGCTCCATCTAACCATTCAGATTGTGCACCGACTGTGTTATACAGCGAAGCTAATAGCCAGGTAGCTCTTCCTTGGATCCAAACTGCTTTATCATCATCAATCAAACTGCCATCTTCATCGCGCATCAATAAAAATCCACCATACTTATGATCATAAGATCGCGGAAACCAAAACGGAATCGTATCGTTGAGCAATTGGTTTTTATAAAAATCTCTTAGTGATTCAAGTTCTTGTTTGGTATAGCCCATAATAATTTATTTGATGATTTCAGCGACAGGCACTCTTACAAAATAAAGATCGCGCGTTCCTTCGTATAACAAACCGACAGTATTTGCGTCAATGCGTGTTAATGAAGAATAGCCATAACATTGACGTTCATCAATCAGCAATTGATTATTCTTTGGCCAAGTCTCTCCTAAATTAGTACTAGCTTTAATAGTCATATTATACCTGCCAGATGATGTATTTGGATTACTGAAGAACAAAATATCTTTTGCAGTGCTACCCACATTTACATTCGCTTTGATAAAACTCCCCATACAAACAGGATCAGGAAGCACGCTGTAAGAAGTACCGTGTTCGGTCCACGTAGCACCCATATTAGTTGTTGTTGCAACACTTCTAAAACGACCACGATTATCGCGCATGTTCAACATCAATTTACCAGGAGTGGTTTCTACAACCTGGCTTTCTGTGGTATTTGATTTGGGACCAAGAATATTTCCTTTCCATGTGGCACCACGGTCTTCACTGTAAATGATGGTAGAGTATGGCATTTTAGCATCATCCCAGTATTGCGCTGCAAAAACCAATTTGCCATCTTGCATGGTGATGCCGCTGCCTGGACCATTAAAAAAAATATGCCATTTTGGATCTTTGATTTGCGGTGTGATTGACTTGGGTGTTGTCCATGTGCGACCATCATCATCACTGCTCACGACTACAAATTGTCCAGTGGTATCTGGAGACAACCCAGGCAATGAACCAGCAATTGATCTGTTGCCCTTGCTCCACAAAGCCGCAACCCATAAGCGCTTCGCAATAGGATCAAATAAAATAGCAGGATCACCCACACCATTGTTAGCATGCGGAGTACCCATATCCATAATCACTTTCATCGGCTCCCAGGTTTTACCTCCATCGATACTGCGACTCATTCCAACATCTATATTTCCCGGTAAATCTCCTGTGCCGGTATACCGATTATCATACACAGCAATCATCGTACCTTGATCAGTCGTAATTAATCCAGGAATTCTATACGTATGCACCTCATTATCACCAGCTTTGCGGACAGCTACACCAATACGTTTAGCATGATCAGTTTCGTCTTTAGTAACAGCGATAGATTTACCAGTTGCATTGATTAACTCATTACAATTTAATTCAATTTTTCCATCAATACCTGCATCTGCTTTTAATACAATGCTGAACCAAATAAAATATACACCCGGTGTAAATTTCCGATCAAACTTCGCTTCGAAATTTGCAGCAGGTTGAATAGTGACCAAAGATGCACCAGCAACAAAAGGCTGCGCACCAGTAAGATGAAGATCAATTTGTTGAATGCTGTTGATGGCAGCAGCATTGATGGTTCCCTTTATGGCCTTGAACTGTTGTTCAGGATTATCATCTGGAATGGTGATGGCTAAGCGAACGACCGGATTAGCAGACAATCCTTTGATGATTGGAAATGAAGGAGAAGTGGTTACTGCTTGTACTGAAGAATTTGGCAGATTGGCCGTATTTTTTATACAACCCAAACTGTTGACTGCCAGCAAAGAAAAAAATATGATTTGAAAAAATATTTTCATCATTATTGTATAATTTATTGTGCGTCTTGCGCTGAAGGGCGCAAGAAACTAAGTTGAAGAATTAATGCAACAAATACGACTAATGCCATAATGGTAAAATCTTTACCCAAATTTCCAGCATCTGAAGATTTTCCAAGGATGTCGGTGATGAACGCCCCAGCGAAAACACCAGTCATGTTCATCAATCCATATGCTGTTGCTCTTTGGTTAGCCGGGACAATTTGACAAAGAATAGGCATGTTATTAGCATCGAACATCCCAAAACCAAAACCAAAGCAAAATGCAGCGGCAACTAAAAATACTAGATGCTCTCCAAAGCCAAGAAAAAATAAAGCAGGTATAGTAAGCACTAATCCAATTGCACTCGTATAAATTCTTCCACGATTATTTTTCATAACCCAATTATCTGATAATCGCCCACCAAACAATACACCAATCAATGAAGAGAAAGCAATTGTGATGGTAGAAACTGGACCAGCAACGGACATATCTAATTTTAAGTTCTCAGAGAATAAAGTTGGCAACCAATTTTTAATTGCCCATCCTGGTAAACTAGGAATAGCAAAATAAAACAACAAGACCCAAAATGCAGGTGTCGTGAACAATAAACGCAATGTTAAAAACGGAGATGTTGTTACAGAAGAAGTAGATTTAGTTTTAAGTATTGAATTATCCTCTTGCAAGAAAATCAATAATACTAAAGCGTAAAGAATACCAATACCTCCTAAAAGTAAGAAGACATTGTTCCAATATAAATAAGAAGAAAATGTTGCACCAAATCCACCCAATGCTTGTCCCATGTAAAACCCCGTCATATGAATACCCACCGCCAGTGATCTCGTTTTACCGGTATGATGCTCCGCAATCAATGCAAGACCTGCAGGTATATAGAGCGCTTCGCTTACGCCCATGATGGCACGTAAAATATATAGTGATTGAAACGTTGAAGCATAGCCCATCATGAATGTGACAGCAGACCAGACGAAGAGACTACTGACGATAATTTTTTTCTTGCTGGTACGGTCAGTAATTAAACCTGCAACAGGACTCATGAAGGCATAGATCCAGAGGAAGACCGCCATGAGCCTACCGAAGTTGGTGGCAGATTGTAATTCAGGAATATCAACCATGATTGCCGACTTCATGGTACTCAACATTTGTCGGTCGAGGTAATTCAACAACGCAACCCCCCACAACAGTGCAACTAAAATCCATGGATAGTTTCTGGACTTTGTCATTTTTATTTGTATTTGATTGCAGCCATCAAAATGTTTTGCGTTCGCACACCCGCACGTATTTCGCCACTCGGTAGCACAATGCAGTCATTTAATAAGACAGCAGTGGTAGTAACTGGTGTAGGATAAGGTAGTGTGCCGATCGTTTTAATTTTTTCTGATACAGGATTGTAGAGTAATATTTCTTGACTAAATCCAGGATGATTGATTTGTAATTGATTTTTTTGTTGAATCAATGCTTCCTTTTGGTTTTCTTCAGTTTTTGCAATAGCAACTAACAACTGTTCGACTTGCGAGAAGGTTTCACCACGATCACCACCAAAAAGTAAAATTCCTTCATTAGCCAGAGAAACACTGGTACCTGCAGACAGTAAATAAGGTAATTCAGTTTTTTCAATCCACACATCTAAATTAGTATGATAGGAGAAAACTGCCTTTGAAAATGTGCTTGTTCCGCTGCCGGTCTTATATCTTCCCCCTAAAACAACTATCGTCGAAATATTTTCCATTCTATGTACTCCAGCATAAGTGAACGAAAGAGAAATAGGCAAAGCTTGAATCTTTTTCCATCCTTCTTGGAGATTAGTCAAATCCAATTTCCAGGAATCAGCTGTTGTACCTTTTACAGTTTCGCCACCCAGAACAAAAATAAAATTATCAACCGCTACGGCTGATGCACTAGAGGTTGGAACAGGAAGTGATGGTAGTTTTTTGATTAGAACAGATTTCCCTTCTGTTGCTAGTATAAACAAGAAAGCATTGTCAAGAAGTCCACTTTCATTTTCTCCACCTATTGCAGCAATACCATATTTTGTGATACAGCTAGCTGCGTAGGCTACGGGGATGGTCAATTTTTCATGAGTTGCCAATGATACAAATTGATTTTCTCTTTTTTCAAAGAGATGAATTTGGTTGTGATATTTTTTCTTTCCGCCTTCCCAAGGAAGTGCTTCAGGAAAATTGGCGCCACCTGCCACCATTAATATATTTTGGTGCCAGCCTATAACTGCACCTGCAACTCCTTTATGTTCTTGCATAGCACGCGCGTCACCAACAGTTTCAGCTGGTAAATTTCCTGCAACTTGCCACTTAAGCGTTAGGGAATCTTGTGCTATCACTTCGATGGACAATTGCATGCTGAATATTATGAGAATTAATGCAATAATTTTCATTGCGCTTTATGTGCTATGCCATTTTGGGAAACAGATTTTTGGATTGATGTCGAACAAAAGTCATTAAAACCTATACGTTCAGCATCAAGGGCAAATTGTTCAAATGCAGCCTTGCTCATATTCTTTACTGGCAACCTAAATTCCCCACAGTTCAAGCCAATAAATTTCATGAACGCTTTTCCTGTTGCTATACCACCATACTTGCCCAGCAGTTCAATCATATCGATTGCTTTTTGTTGGATAGAAGCCGCCTGTTCCAAATCACCAGCATGGAAGGCGTCCATGAGTCGATGGTACAAAGGCGCTGCATAATTAAAAGTGCTGCCAACGGCACCTTTGGCACCAATAGCCAAGGCCGATAAAAAGGTTTCATCCCGGCCCCATAGTATATTGAATTTGCCATTGCCATAGTTCAGACAAGAGAGATAATCCATTAGATCTTCGTGAGTGTATTTGATACCAGCGAAGTTAGGAA
>CAMBGO010000156.1 GCA_945866165.1 Chitinophaga pinensis
GGACCAGCAGCATGTCCATTGAATCCTAATGGATGCGTATAGATGCTTGGAACAATACCCTCAGCCTTCGCCTGATTCAATGATGCCAGCAAGATCTCATTCCCACTTCTTCCAGTTTTATAATTAGAGGTAAGGATATCTTGCAAACGATTTCCATTGGCGAAAGCTTTCTTGATTGAAGCAGGTGCATCCATTTCTCCAGGTAACAACACATAGGCATGTTGTTGAACATCAGTATTCAATCGTAAATAAGTAATTCCAAAATCAACATGCAATAAATCACCGGGTCTAACTACATCATCTTTGGGCCTGTCAGAAAAATTTCGAAGATGTTCAAAACTCAAAGAATCACTTCGTTGAATTGAAACAGAAGGATGAAACCAAGTGGTTAGACCAAGACTAGTAACTTTTTGTCTGAACCACCAAACTAAATCATCTGAGGTAGTAATACCAGGAGTAACCACCTTATCCGAAAATCCTTCTTTGATAATCTCGTGTGAAATTCTAACAAGCTGTGTATAAATTTGCATCTCACGTTCTGTTCTTGTCTCCATCCATCCCACTGCAAGCGGCTCAGCAGATACAACACGACCCGACAATTCCTTTCCCAATTTTTCCATCAACATAACATAATGCGTATGATCCAATCCATCTGCATGACCAAAATCCTTTGAAGTATTGACCGCAATTTTCTTGGGATTTCTTGTTTTAATGATATCCAACAATGCATCAAATTGATCAGGAAATTTTTTCATGTCCCAAGAAGCCTTGATAGATTCACCTACATTGTATCGTGCAATTGCCAGCTTCTCAATTTTTTTATTCTTAACGTCATTGAAAAAAACAATCATAGTAGTTCTTCTGGCCGACAACCAAGTAGAGGGAAGCATCGTTCTCAACACAGGATCTTCATTATACTCTCTTGAAATAATCACCCACATATCAATGCCTGTACGTTCCATCAGCATTGGTAAAACGGTATTGAATCGTTCTTGTAGAATTTCATCGACTACACGAGACTGCTCACGTTCAGAAAGAACTTGTGCACTAGCAATTTGTGAAAAAGAAACAAATAAAATGAGGAAAATATACTTCATACTAAATCATTTTAATTTTAAACTGTGTATTTATTCTTAAAGATAATAAAGAAGGTATTGATAAATTACTTGTAGTTTAAGTATCAACTAATAATTCTCAACTTCGCATAATTCAACATGATCTTTTTTTCACCATTCAATTCAAACTTAATTGTTGCAATGGGATTGTGTGATGCTCCTTCCATCTTCAACACTTCGCCAAAACCAAATTTTTGGTGTTCTACTTTTTGACCGGCTTTTAATTCAGATGTATCACTGGGAACAAAATCTGGAGAAGGCTGGTGAATGATTGGTTTGCTTACTGATGGAGTCAATGGGAGATAGCCCGGCTTTTCTTCTTTTTTTCTTGGCTCATTAAAATAACTAACATCATCACTACTGTTGCCACGTTGTGCTCCCCAGCCTTTCATACGGTCGGAAGCGGAGGGACCTCCATTATTTCTAAAACCACCACTCGCATTTGACTTATCAATTGAATCTTCAGGCAATTCCTTAATAAACCTGCTAGGCTCGTTTTGTACTACCTGTCCAAACTTATACCTGGTGTTTGCATATGTTATCCATAACTTCTGCTTTGCCCTAGTGATTACAACATAAAACAAACGACGCTCCTCTTCCAACTCTTCACGTGTATTGATGCTCATTGCATTGGGAAACAACATCTCTTCCAAGCCAACGGCAAATACACAAGAGAACTCCAACCCCTTTGCAGCATGGATGGTCATCAACTTTATTGTATCAGCATTTTCATCCTTTTGATCTGAATCAGTCAACAGAGATATCTGTTGAAGATAAGCCGACAACAATACATCCTCACGCAAAGGCCGATCGGGAATGGGTTCTTCAAATAAACCATTGTTTTCTTCACTAGTTGATTTCTTAAATTCTGCTCCTGGATCCTCCATCACAACACCATCTTCATCTATTTGGGAACGGTTTTGTTTATCATCAACCCATTCTTTAATTGAATTTAATAGCTCCTGAATATTTTCATATCGCTGTATTCCTTCTGTGCTTTTATCATTAAACAATTCCTTAACCAATCCTGTTTGCTTGCCAACATGAAAAGCAACATCATAGGCATTGCTCTTCTTCAGCATACTGGTGAAGCTTTTAATCATCGTCACAAAATTCTCAATTGCTTCTAGTGTACCAGCCCGGAATCCAAAGGAACCTGCACGTGTCAATACTTCCCACAGACTTATATTCTGTTCATTTGCAACAAGAATCAATTTATCAAGCGATGTTTTACCAATGCCACGAACAGGATAGTTGATGATACGTTTCAGCGCTTCCTCATCTTGAGAATTGACAATGATGCGTAAATAAGCGATATAATCTTTTATTTCTTTTCGTTGATAAAAACTGATGCCGCCAAAAATTGTATATGGCAAATTCATTCTTCTCAGCGCCTCTTCAAATGCACGACTTTGCGCATTGGTTCTATATAAAATAGCAAACTCTCTATTAAAAAAATGATTTCTTAATTTCTGCTCCTGAATATTATCAGCAATATACTTCCCTTCATCATTATCAGTCATGGTTCGCACCACCCGAATCTTTTCTCCCTCGAGATTTTCAGTCCACAACTCTTTTTCAATTTGTTCCTTGTTGTTTCCGATCACTTCATTGGCAACCTGTAATATATTTTTTGTGCTGCGGTAATTCTGTTCAAGCTTTACAAGCTTTACATCATCATAATCTTTTCTGAACAATAAAATATTCTCAATAGTAGCCCCGCGGAAACCATAAATTGATTGCGCATCATCACCCACCACACAAACATTTTCATGTGCAGCACCAAGTAACTTGATAATTTCATACTGAGCAGGATTGGTATCCTGATACTCATCAATCATGATATAGCTGAACTTATGCTGGTATTTATGCAATGCATCAGGATGATTTTTCAGAATCAAATAAAATTGAAGAAGCAAATCGTCAAAATCCATTGCACCATTTTTAAAGCACCTCTTTGCATAAGCACTATAAATTTGTGAAATAGCAGGCCTATTTGCACGGGCATCTTCCTGTTGCAAACCATAATCATTTGCATAATCTTCTGCCGTTACCAATGCGTTTTTTGCCGATGATATCCGATTATAAACAGTAGATGGTTTATAAATTTTATCATCCAGATTGAGTTCATTGATTACAGTCTTCAATACACTTTTTGCATCATCTGTATCATAAATCGTAAAACTTTGAGGATACCCAATTCGACTTGCTTCTGCCCTTAGAATACGCGCAAAAACTGAGTGAAAAGTTCCAATATATAAATTCCGGGATTCATTATTTCCTAAAATATGCTCAACCCGCTCCTTCATTTCCTTGGCGGCCTTATTGGTGAAAGTGAGAGCAAGAATCCTAAAAGAATCAACACCGTTCGCCATCAGGTGCGCTATACGGGTCGTCAGCACTTTTGTCTTACCGCTACCCGCACCGGCAATAATCATCAAAGGGCCTTTTGTATGCAACACCGCTTCCCGCTGCTGGGGGTTCAGCTCATTCAGGTAATCAGACATACCTGCAAGTTAATATAAATCAGTTGTAGGTTATTGGTTATCTGTTAGTAGAATCGAAAATAATGAAGTTATTTTTCAACATTGGCAAACGGAAAATTAAAGTGCCGCCATTTATGAATGTTAAAATTATGTTTAAGAAAAAAATGCCTTAAACCCAATCATTTGTTTCAAGTCTATTAGATACTCGAGTGCGTTTCTAAAACTATTAAAATAAATAAAAATGAAAAAAACTCATTCAACCCTCCCCCTGATCTTACTATTCATTGGTTTTGCAATTTCCTTCACAGCATGTGATAAATCTGATGTTCCTAAAACCGATACATTTCAATTATTTCTTACTGATGGTCCTGGTGATTTTCAAAAAGTGAATATTGATATCCAAAAAGTTGAAATAAAGGTCGACAATGATTCGATGCATATGAACGACGATAGATTTGGTTCAAACGACAACGACAATGATGACCACCTTAAAAACAAAGATGAATTTGGAGAATGGATAGACTTGAAATTCACTCCTGGAATTATTGATGTACTAAGTCTAAGAAACGGTGTTGAAACAAAACTCGGTGAAGCTGAGATTGCTAAAGGAACAGTAAGGAAAGTTCGAATCACTTTAGGCTCTAACAACTCAGTTATAAAAGACAGTGTAACATATCGACTTGGTTTGATTAATCCCACCAATAATTATCTGTATGTAAAATTATTTAATGAACACAAACAAAAGGCATCTAGCAATAGCACGAAGGCATGGATTGATTTTGATATCGCAAAATCAATTGTGGAAGTAAATGGCGCATTTTTCCTCAAACCAGTATTAAGACCATTCTGTGAAATCAACTTTGCTGCCGCACAGGGCAAGGTATTACCTGTGGGAATTAAAGCAACGATAAGCTTTAGTGATGGCGCAGGATTCAATGCGGTAGCACTTCCAGCTCCTAGTGGTGAATTCAAAATACGCGGACTTAAAGAAGGAAACTATACGATCACATATGCTGCTGATGGATATATTACGCAAACTAAAACTGCAACAGTTAAAAAAGGTGAGCTAACAAAACTTTCAGAAGTAACGCTGATAAAATAAGTTTGTTTTGAATTGAATGTTAGGGGCTGTTCATTTGTAACAGCCCTTTTTTTATTTATGTTGTTTTATAGAAGTGCCACTTCTAACACCTGTGTGTTTGGCATTTTCTATTACAAGTTTCCCATTCACCAATACATATTCAATTCCTTTAGTATACTGATGAGGAGATTCATATACTGAAAGATCCTGAATGGTATTTTCATCAAAGATCAGGATATCAGCATTTTTTCCCTCTAATAATAACCCACGTTCATGCATACCAAATTTCTGTGCAGGCAATGATGTCATCCTCCTGACAGCCTCTTCAAGTCCAATCACTTTTTCTTCTCTTACATACTTCGCAAGCACCCGTGCATTGGTACCATACCCACGGGGGTGCGGCATGCCTTTGCCATTGCTTACACCGGCATCCGCTGCAGGCATGTTAAAAGGATAGCGCATAAAATATACCAGGTCTTGTTCATTCATGGTATGATAAATCATTTGCGCATTGGCCAATGCTAGCATATCTAAAATGGTATTGGCCTCATTGATAAAATTACTTTTTCTTCCGTTTTCAATATTGATCTGCGTAATGCTTTTACCATTCAATGTTGAATCTGGCGCAAAGCCCGCTACAACAGCAAAGCTGTAATCTTTCTGGTTATCCCTTTTTTGAGATGCTTTCATTCCTTCTACTATCTTTTTACGAATAGAAGGATTTTTCATTTTTACCCTCAGCGAATCGAGGCCACCTTCAAGTGACCAATCAGGTAAGCGCACAGCTAGGTTGGTGCTGCTAGCTGTATAAGGATACTGATCAATGGTTACATCATAGCCTTGCTTGCGGGCATCCATCACCATTCCCAATGTTTCTTCTGAGCGACCCCAATTGCTTTTACCAGTCACCTTGAAATGAGAGATCTGCACAGGAATACTCGCCTCTCTTCCTATTGTCAATGCCTCATCAA
>CAMBGO010000157.1 GCA_945866165.1 Chitinophaga pinensis
AGAAAAAAACTTGCTCTACTACCTTGCCGGAAATATCTGCGACATCAGGATATTCAACGGTGAATATGTTTGATAGATGGTAGATGCTATCCATTATATCACGCAAGTTGTTAGCGGAATCAACAAGCACGTTTAATAAACTGTATATGCGTTCACCTTTGGGATCGCCTAGATCTCTTGATTCCTTCATACTACTAGACACTTCATTTCTAACTTGCAATTTCAATGTGGAATCGACAATGCTAGAGTATGCATCTGCCACATCAACAGCATCTGAAATATCCTCTGCTTTTTCTAACCCACTTGCGAATTTTTTTATCAATGAAATGGCGGTGGAATCTGGCATGGTAGACAAAAACCCATCGAGCTTATTAAACGCCGCTGCCATTTTCAAAAACTTTCTAAAATGATGATACCCTACTCTTAAGAGAATTGAATCTCCTCTTTTTTCCGTTGCCTTTTTTATCATTCTATTGTATAACCCAAGATAGCTTGATGTATACAACGTATTCTCACCTGATACAATCAAATAATAAATATCATCAGATGAAAGGGGATTTACAATACTAAAACGTGCACTATCAGTGAACTCATGGCGTGCATTGAGTTGATTGATAAATACTTCTTCACTTTTTCGGCTAATCATTCGATCCAATTCATTTATGAAAATTTCATCGTTCACAAATTGCTTTTTTTCAAGGGCAATGCGAGCGTTTACAAGCAATGAAAAATACTGGGCCTCTTTAGATATATTATTTTTTATTTTTTCATATTTCAATTCATTATTTAAAAGCAATGGGAAAAAGGGAAATAACAACCTACCGGATTTTTCTTGCGCAATTTTAAATAGCAATTGAACAGTTGAATCCTTCACAGAACTGATTTTTTTTCCGAGTTGTGACTGTGCCGCAGAGGCATAATCATAAAATTGAGAAGGAAATTGTTTCGCTGATCGGATGATTAATGTGTCGGCCAATGGATAATCAAGATAAGGCACCAAAGTAGAAAGTACTTTTTCCGGAAACAGTTCTACGAACTGCCTATAAATATGAATGTTAATTTCATGAATCTCTGGATGATCAAAAAAGACTGTTGCTTTTCCAAAAATGGCAGAATTGATTTCATAGGGATTAGCCATTACTATATTAATCAATGAAGCACCTATTCTATCTAAGTTAACTAAATTAATGTACGTTTTAAAAAAGTCAAACCCGGCTTCATAAAGCAAGGGGTTTTGTGATATGCCTTTGTGGTATTCCTGCATCAATATGATTAATCCAGTAAGGTATTTTACCTTGAGGCGATGAGTAAGAGCAGTATCTAATTCAATGACAGATTGTATTGAATCTACTCCGGTTTCATGCCAATTCACATATTTCGAACTCCAAAGCTGTTTTGATTTAGGTGAATTAAACTGCTCTGAAATTACATTCTGCAATTGGTCAATATCTTCGTGCAGTTTTACCCTTTTGAAATCAATTGATTTTACTGGGCGATCCTGAGCAGCACCAAATAATGCCAAATGCAAAATGACAAAAATAAATATCGAAGATATAAGACGCATAAAGGAATAGACTGTCAAAATTAGCATTTAAAAAAGTTATCTTTGAAATAACTGAAAACCCTGGGCTAAAGCACTATTATCGTTAACAATTTAATAATGACTGTTTCCGATAAAATGCCCTGACCTGCATTAATTTTGTTTAAACATTTTGTTATCATGTCTGCAACGGAAAAAAGAGTACTAATCGCTGATGATGAGCCAGATATCTTAGAAATCATCAAATATAATTTGCAGATTAATGGATATATTGTAGAAATTGCAAAAGATGGAGATGAAGCCATTAAAAAAGCCAAAGAATACAAGCCAGATCTGATTATTTTGGACATCATGATGCCAAAAAAAAATGGCATTGAAGTTTGTAAGATACTACGGTCCCAACCTGAATTCAACGACACCGTAATCATATTTCTCACTGCCCTCAATGATGAGCTATCGCATGTAAAAGGTCTTGAATTCGGAGCAGATGACTTTATCAGCAAGCCTGTTTCCCCCAATATTATCATTTCAAAAGTCAATGCTATTTTCAGGCGATTAAATAAGTCTGAAGAATCAAAACTAATTGAGCAGGGCGACATCATAATAGATCCAGAACAGTTCATGGTCTATTATAAGAACAACCCTATCAACCTCGCAAAAAAAGAATTTGAGCTACTTCATTTCCTTGCAACAAAGCCTGGCAGGGTGTTTTTAAGAAATGAAATCCTCAGTCAGATATGGGGTAGTGAGGTTATCGTTGGTGATAGAACCATTGATGTGCATATTAGAAAAATCAGGCAAAAAATCGGAATTGAATGTATCAAAACTGTTAAAGGCGTCGGATATAAGTTCGACCTTTAACGTTCGAAGCATCCAAGCTAGTCGCTCTTTTTTGTAGATTGCAGCATGTTAGAGACCAAAAGCTTCACCCCCACAAGGATTGCGTTTTTAAATGCAAGCATTATTGCACTGCTAGGATTTCTGCTGAGCCTGCTATCTTGGAGGAATTTTACTTTAAGCCTACTGGGCAGTTTCCTCATTTTTTCAGTTTGCTTTTTTCTAACCAAATACCTTGTAGAGCAATTTGTCAACCGAAGGGTCAAGCTAATTTATAAATTCATACACCAAACAAAAGCTTCGAAGCGAGAAGATTTCTTTAATAAAAATATCCTGCCAAAACAAAGTTTGGATGAGGTCACAGAAGATGTATTGCAATGGTCCGACCAACGAAAAAATGAAATAGAAATTTTAGAAAGAAACGAGCAATTCAGAAAAGAATTTCTTCAAAACCTTTCTCATGAATTCAAAACCCCAGCCTTTGCCATTCAAGGTTATCTTGAAACTCTTATTGGCGGCGCAATAGAGAATCCTGAGGTAAATAGGAAATTTCTTGGCAATGCCTTCAATAACACAGAGCGCCTTATTCACCTCATAAATGACCTAGATGAGATAACCAAATTAGAAAGCGGCAAACAAGAATTACATTTACAACAATTCGTCATACAAGACCTGATACAAGAAGTTTTTGAATCCCTTTCATTCAAAACTAAAAGCAAAAACATTCATTGTGGCTTCAAAAAAGGCAGTGAGCAACCAATACTGGTTTTAGCAGATAAAGAAAAAATCAGACAGGTACTCACCAACTTAATTGACAATGCAATTAAATATGGAAATTACGATGGTAAGGTTGAAGCAAGTGTATACAAAACAGACGATGTAAACATGCTGATTGAAATCAGCGACAATGGCATTGGAGTTGCAGAAGAACACTTGCCAAGGATTTTTGAACGATTTTACAGAACCGACTATGGCAGAAGTAGAAACATAGGCGGAACCGGCTTGGGACTTGCGATCTGCAAGCACATCATAGAAGCTCATGGACAGATAATTCATGTTAGAAGTAAGCCTGGAATTGGCTCAACATTTGGATTTACACTCGCAAAATCAAATTCATAAACAATTGATATTCATTTAATTGAAATTTTAACTTGGCTGTTTATTAATTTAATGTTACCTTTTTGTTAAGTTAATATTACCAAGTGTACAAGTTATTTACTTTTTTAATCATTCTATCTGTCATAGTTCCTTCCAACTCAGAAGGCAAGGAAGCGACTGTTGACTCCATTGGAATTGAATTTCTTGGGATGAATTCTGTCCTTCCCTCCCCAGGAAAACCTGCACATTTCAGTGGTTCGCTCCAAGAAAATCAAATAAATAAGTACGCCAAAGAAATTGACTCAGAGCGTATGAAATCCATTTCATTATGCTTGAAAAAAATCAAGGATAACCATTCAATTAATGATTGGCTTTTTTACCAACTAATCAGGCGTACTGCAGAACATTGCATTAGCAAAAAAGAAGATTATGTTGGCTACACTATTTATAAATGGTATTTACTGAAATCATGTGGCTATGAACCACTGATTAGTATTTCAAGCGACAAGATTTTGTTGTATGTAAAAAGCAATGATGCAATCTATAACATGCCATTAAAAAATTTAAATAATAATCAATACGTATGTCTAAACTACCACGATTATAATTTTGATATCGCATTGGATAAGGAGAAATTCAACAATCTTGTTGAAATCAATCAAGAAGGTGAAAATTTCAGCTTCAACATAAATAAAATTCCATCAATAGATAAACAAGCATACGAAAGCAGGAAAATTTATTTTACCTATAAGCAAAAAGAAGAACAGATTGACTTGTTGGTGAACCCAGAACTCAAAGGGTATTTTAAAAATTATCCAGTTACCGATTACCAAAACCAGTTTAATATACCATTGAGCAAGGTAACCTATCAATCATTAATCAGTGCGCTCAGGCAAAAAGTAAACAAGCTAACCGTAAAAGACGGAGTTGAATACCTAATGTATTTTACTAGAAATGGATTTGAATTCGAGAATGACACCAAAGCATTTGGCAGGGAAAAAAGACTTTCACCAGAAGAAACCTTGTTATCAGAAAAAAGTGACTGCGAAGATCGTTCCGCTTTACTATATTTTTTGATAAAGGAAATATACAACCTTCCAATGATTGTAATCTCTTACCCTGAACATGTAACGATTGCAGTAAAGCTTGACAAACCTTTTAAGCAGCAAATTATGTATAATGGCGAGTCGTATACAATTTGTGAACCCACACCTCAAAAAAAAGATCTGGGAATAGGTATGACACCAAAAGAGTTTGAAAAAAAGTCGTTTGAAATATCCTACGCTTATAATCCCAATGAATAACTTAAAGATCTTTTGCCTTGTATTTTAAACTATCCAATATTGCTTTTGAACCGATACTCATTTTTGTAAAATACTTTTCCCCAGTTTTAATGAATGAAAAACCAGAACATGCATTATCACTGGTGAAATATACAGGATATACAACATCTGATTTACCATAAAAATAAATCTTTCCATTTGTAGAGCAGCCCTTCATGCTGTCAGATAGAGGCTTGTTGATATCGTCAACTATAGAGAATAATTCTGAAATATTTTTGATTTTACAATAGCTAAAGAACCTTGGATTTCCAGGCGTTTTGTAAAACATCACAACTGCACTATCTGAAAGCCTTACTTCTTCCATAAGCCCCTTTTTATGAATTACATTTTTAGTTGAAATCGAGTCACTATTAACTTTGACTGATTTTTCTTCAATATTCGAATTTGTATCTTGGCAAGATGAAATAATTAAAACTAACGCCCAGAAGTAAACAATTGAAATTTTCATAATAAAAAAAGCCGCTTCTTTTAAGAAGCGGCTGTAGTATTTTTATATAATTAATAAGCTTTGTTCTGAGGATCCCAATTAGTCCATCCTGTTGTCCAATCCGTTGTACCCATAGCACCCCTGAAAGCACCTGAAACAAAATATGAATTCATTCCAGTGAAATTTGCTCCTGTGAGTGCAGGTGATCCAGTTTGTGGTAAGAACTTAGGTGAGGTTGAATAAAAAGGTGCTGTAAGTTTAGCAGAATCTGCATTCGCTAGCGTGATTGTACCCTGGGCTTCAGCCTTAGACTTGATGAGATCAGCCGATGAGATGATTCCGGCTGCAGCAGCGTCACCCGTACGGTATGGTGCAGCGATCGCATGAAGCA
>CAMBGO010000158.1 GCA_945866165.1 Chitinophaga pinensis
AGTAGTTTTAGGAAAATTTTATGCCTGTTTTCATTTTTATCAGGATGAATTTAGTCACATTTGATAAGTACCGAATTAAAAGTTCAATAGGAATGAGAAGAATATTGCCATTGTTGATTTTATCATTGCTTTCAATCTCCTCATACGCTCAATCTGCGCGTGTGTTGGCAGATAAAATCATAGCTATTGTAGGCGACAAAATAGTATTGAAAAGCGACCTGGTAAATTATATCGATGATATGAAGCGCCAAGGCAACGAAATTCCTGCCAATGCAGAGTGCATGTTATTGGATAAAATGATGCAGGACAAAGCACTTATACTTCAAGCAGAAAAAGATTCACTCCCTATTGGTGATGAAGAAGTTGAAGCTGAACTAGATCAGCGTGTTAGGTATTTTATTATGCAATACGGTGGAAAGGAAGCATTTGAACAGATTGCAGGGCGTACAGTTTATCAAGTGAAAGAAGATTTTAGGAAGTCTATAAAAGAGGGAAGACTTGCTAAATCAATGCGCGATAAAATTGTTGAATACATCAAGATTACACCCAATGAGGTGAAGGAATATTTTGAAAAAATCCCAAAGGACAGCCTTCCATTTTATGAAACTGAATTGGTGGTTGGTCAAATTGTTGTTCATCCAAAAGCAGGTCGAGAACTTGAAAAATTCGTTCAAGATGAATTGCAGGATTATAAAAAGCAAGTTGAGAGCGGGAAAAAGTCTTTTGAAACCATGGCCCGACTTTATTCCGAAGATCCAGGAAGCAAGCAACTAGGTGGAAGGTTCGAATTAAACAAAACCGATAAATCAACTGATCCTGATTTTAAAAATGCCGCTTTCAGGTTGAAAGAAGGTCAAATATCCCCTGTAATCAAATCTAAGTTTGGTTACCATATCATTCAAATGGTGAGTAGAAACGGAGATGATGCAGTTGTTCGTCACATACTTCGCATGCCACAAGTGCTTGATGAAGATATTGAGCTCGCAAAACAAAAACTTGATTCTGTTAGGTCTAAACTTATTGCTGGAACACTAACCTTTGGAGAAGCAGTTGACAAGTATAGTGACGATCAAAACAGTAAGTTTACCGGTGGCATCATCACAGGCCAAGAAGGGAATTTTGTTACCATTGATGAACTTGATAAGAACCTAGTAAACAATCTTGATAAACTGAAAATTGGTGAATATTCACAACCAATGGTGTATGCTGATGAGCAAGAAAAAAAAGCAGTAAGGGTTGTATATCTTCAAAGGAAAACAATGCCACATCGCGAAAATATACGTGATGACTATGATAGGATCTCACAACGCACGATTGCTGAAAAACGTGATAAAACAATCGAAAAGTGGTTCATTTCAAAGCTGCCTACCTACTATATCATGGTTGATAAGGATTATCAGCAATGCGAAGAGTTGAGAAGGCAATTTCCCAATTTTGTGAGTAAGTAACTCCACGACTTTCTTATTATTTTTTCCATTATTGTAAAATCGGTGTAATTTAGCACCTCTCAACTCCTATATGAGTGATGATATAAAACACGAGTGCGGACTCGCTTACATCCGACTACTAAAACCCTTTTCCTACTATCAACAGAAAAAAGGAACTGCCCTCTATGGCCTTAATAAACTGTATCTTCTTATGGAGAAGCAGCATAATAGGGGACAAGATGGAGCAGGCATTGCAGCAGTAAAGCTGAATGCAGAGCCCGGGTATCCCTTCATGCACCGTTTGCGTAGTATTGAAAAGCAGGCAATCGCAGATTTGTTCTCACAAGTAGGAAAGGAAATTAATGAGCTTGAAAAACATCAACCTGAAATAAGAAAACATCCTGGTCTAATGAAAGGCCATTTGAATTTCATGGGTGAACTGTTGCTTGGCCACCTTCGTTATGGCACCCAAGGAAAAAACAATGCTGAATTTTGTCATCCATTTATTAAAAGGGATATCCTGCCAGTAAGAAACTTGGCATTGGCTGGTAATTTCAATCTGGTAAATACCGATGAGTTATTCAGTATAGTAAATATAGAGCCAGGTACTTTTCAAAAGCAAAGTGATCTTGCTGCAATGATGGAACTGGTTCATCACTTTATAGTTAAAGAGGACGAGACCAACCCCGATTCAATGTCAATTTCTTCAGTCTTGAAAAAATCTTTCAAGCATTTCGATGGGGGTTACCATGTATCAGGATTGCTTGGAAATGGAGATTCATTTGTTATCCGTGATCCACATGGCATACGGCCTTCATATTATTATATCAATGATGAAATCATTGTTGCTGCATCAGAACGCTCTGCAATCAGGACAACTTTCAATGTTGGAGAAAATGAAGTAAAAGAACTAATGCCAGGTAATGCCATTATTGTTAAAAGCGATGGTACATATTCCATAGAACAAATTCTTGAACCCAAAGAGCGCAAAGCTTGCAGTTTTGAACGAATATATTTTTCAAGGGGAAGTGATGAAAAAATTTACCGCGAGCGTCTTGCCCTAGGATATCAATTGAGTGATTCTGTATTAAAATCAATTGATAACAATCTTAAGCATACTATTTTTTCATTCATTCCCAACACTGCTGAAGTAGCTTTTTTGGGACTTCTTAAAGGGATGGAACATTTTCTCAATAAGATCAAGTTGCAACGCATCCTGTCATGGAACAAAGATTATGATGAAGAGAAAATGGCCGAAATGATCAACCGTAAGATACGTGTTGAAAAAATTGCTATCAAGGATGTAAAGATGAGAACCTTCATCACTGAAGACGCAAACAGGTCTGAAATGGTGCAACATGTATACGACATAACTTATGGAACAGTTGAAAAGGATGTTGATACCCTTGTGATGATTGATGATTCTATTGTAAGAGGAACTACGTTGAAGGAAAGTATCATAAGAATGCTTTCGCGACTTGAGCCTAAAAAAATAATCATTGTTTCTTCTGCACCTCAAATTCGCTATCCAGATTGTTATGGTATTGATATGAGTAAAATAGGTGACTTCATTGCTTTTAAAGCAGCTCTTGCATTGTTAAATGATAGAGGAGAAACTGAATTGCTTAATACCCTTTTTGCAAGGTGTAAAGAACTGCAACGCAACAATCAATTGCATACTGAAAATGTAGTGAAGAAACTATATGCATCGTTTACGCCCATCGAAATTTCCGCTAAAATAGCACAGCTGATTACTCCAGTTGAAGTAAATATTCCCGTAGAGGTGATTTATCAAACGATTGAAGATCTTCATACTGCCTGTCCCAATAACTTAGGTGATTGGTATTTCACTGGCAATTATCCAACCCCCGGCGGCAACCGCGTTGTAAACAAAGCCTTCATCAATTTTATGGAAGGCAAGGATGTGAGGGGGTATTAAAAAGACGTCAGAAATCAGACGACAGACGTCAGAAATCAGACGATAGCTTTGGTGTTTTAGTCTATATTTTATTGCAACTCTAATTTTTAAACCACTCCTCACCTACTCCGTTTATAGGAAAAGTTTCTTGCGAAAAAACACACATCTGAATGCATCCAAGTAGGATGCTTAGGTAGATTTTTCTCATTGTTTGATAGTTTCGGTTTTTATGAGTTTCAAGATAAACTAAAAAGTAGAATAAGCCATCGACAATCAATGTTGAATGGCATCCTTTTAGATTAGATGCCGAAATCTTCAAGAGCTTTTTCGATTTTGTTGAAATTCATATTTGTCTGAATTTCAGGTAGGTTTTTGCAATCCAGCAAGCCTTTTTTTAGGTAAACCGCATCTTGGTATTGCAAAATGCCCAATCCTTTTTTTTGCATTTGAAGCCCGAGGTGTAGTTGCTCAGTTTGCCCCGGTGTGGGTATGAGTAAGGCCCTTTTTCTCATCTTGATTAGGTCCATGACCGAGGAATACCCTGATCTACATATTACAACAGAAGCATGTGACATTGCTTCAGATAGTTGTTCTGTGTCAAGGTAATTATGTATTTCGATGAATCTTGTTGAAACTAGTAAATTGGGTGAGGGGATCCCCCTTACAAAAACTGTCTTTTGTTCAAGTTCATTTAATTGATCCAGTAAAATTTTTTCCAAGATGCTTCTCTGTGGCTCTGGTCCGGAAAGCATCACCAGTATGGGTCCATCTTTGCTCACAATTTTATTTTCTAGTCTGGAAAGCAACCCTATATATCGATATCGTAATGGTTTTTTTATGGGGTTTGATAATGTACCACAAATATTATTTTCTTTCTCATTGTCAGGTATCCAGCAAGAATGAAATTTGTTGATTTGTTTATACAAAAACCATTGTAATAGTGAATCAATTCGGGGGCCTTTTCCAGAAATAATTGCAAGTTGGTGTGTTATTAAAACCGATTTTACTTTAATGGAATGAAGTCCATAACGATTATCGCTAATAACTAGATCGAAGCTGGTTTTTTTTAGTTGTTTTGAGAGCCATTTTTGTTCATGTAGTATCGCAAGTAATATTTTGGGGACTTGCATCAAAATTGAAATGAAAAAAAAATTCTTATATTTCGAATACTCAACTCTGTATCCTCTAAGCGGTAGGGTAATCAATTCTGGGAATTCCTTTTTGAAGAGGGAAATAACCGACCCTTCGCCAGCCAGGGATATTTCGTTTCCATGTTCAAGCAAATGTTTTATGATTGGAATACAACGTGTTGCGTGTCCCAATCCCCAATCCAGTGGAGCAATCAATATCTTTTTTCCGGGCACTTTAAGGTTGCTGATTTTAAATTAGTTACAAAGAAGCAATAAAATTATTGGAAAAAGCAGAAGGGGAGCCATAAAAATGTAATTTAGCCATATATGGAAGGCAAGAAGTTTTCATTGATTTTTTATATGTTATTCGTTTTTTTACTTAGCTTGTCTATGCAATCTTGCCTAAGTGCAAAAAGTAATCAATGTGGCTGCCCAACAAAAAAAGGATTGGTTGGTTATTAAATAAGAGATGAAAGGAATAAAAAGAGATATCATTATTCTTAGAAAGGAATCCTTTCCTAATAAGCAAAGTCTTGAAAAAGAAGTAGTGCTTCTAAATGATATGTTGCAGGCAATTGAAAAATCTGATAAAATGGCTGCTTCGTTCGAATTAATCGACCTTAATCGTTTTAAGGTAGTCACAAAATTACATCTTGTCTCTACAGCAATTAAGTCAGCAATTGCAAAACCATTTGAATTCTTGATTAACAAAAATTAGTTCAAGGTTAAGGGCTGGTGGAATTTAATCCAAGCCAACACCCTTAACATTGAGCTATTGATTATTTCCCCAATGGGTCCATTTTTGTTTTTTCTGCTTGCTCTTTGTATTGCTTCCAACTGCCATCCCTAAATTCGTTCACTTTTTTAACTGCTTCTTCAATCAGCTGAGTAGCTCTTTGAACCAATCCTTTTTCGGTTTCACTTGGAGCAATTGGTTTTGATGAAATTGCCATATTTGCCAGTTGGTATTGATTCATTACTGTTACTTGTGGAACCTGACCATAGCCTTGTTTCGTCTGTGTTTTTCCATTGATATATTCCCTTAGGCTTTTGATTTCATCTTGAAGTTTTTTGGTGGTTTTCTTCAATGAATCAATATCGGCACCTTTCATTTCCTTGGTGAATTCATCTAATTTTTTACT
>CAMBGO010000159.1 GCA_945866165.1 Chitinophaga pinensis
CTTGTTTTTGAATTCTTCAACCTCAACAGAAGCCTGCCAAAAGAAAAGATATGGGGAAATAGTTGTGCCCAGAATTCCAACAATAATCGCTATAAAATCTTTGTCGAAACGTAAGGTTGGAACAAAGGTGGATTTAATTATTTCACTGAAATCTTGTTGATACAAAAAAGGGACCACGAAATAAACCAGCATAACAATACACAAGTACTTGAGTACGGAAGCCATTTTCTGGTAAGGAAGATAGATAATTAGGCCTAACAATACGATGGTAAAGAATACACTAAAAAAATTAGCGTCAATCGATGGAAACAAGAGGTTGCCAACAGCACCCATTCCAGCAATATCAGCGCCAATATTCATTACGATGGCTGGGAAGCTAAACAATAGCATCAGGTACAATACAGGTCTTGGATAGTGCTTTTTGAGAGTGCCCGTTAAGCCTTGCGAGGTGATCAGGCCGATCCTTGCACACATTTGCTGAATGGAAGCCATCAATGGAAAGGCTATCAACGCCGTCCATAAGGTAGCAAGCCCAAATGCAGCACCCGCTTGGGAATAAGTGGCAATTCCCGAAGGGTCATCGTCACTGGCTCCCGTTACCAAGCCAGGCCCCAGTTTTTTCCAACTTTGATGAAGTTTTGCTAAGAAGGATTTGGTTTGTTTCACGACCTAAGTTAAAATAGCCCCATCTCACTAGAGATGAGGGCTCAACAAGATAGTCTTCGATTGTATAGATTCAACCCATCGAACCTTTTAGCAGGGGAATTTCTTGCTGCTGCCTTCTCCAGTAGTTTTTTCGATGGATTCCATACAAAAAAAACTTACTGAAACGGTAGTGGAATTTAAAGTTACCGTCATAATCAGGCCCTAATTCCCTGTACTGGATATAATTAGAGCCGTTCAAACATTCATTGATTGCTGTGGTAAAAGCCGCAGGGCCTGTCATGCTATGAATGTCGTTGGGATATCGATTGGATTTGAGGTTATCCAAAACTACGTCTAATGTCTTCTCCAGAAAAGGGTGGCCCGCCTCAAAAACAAGGGCCCATTGAACATAGAATTTTTTGTGTGTTTCGAGCGAAATAATAGCCGAATCACTTGACAAAATAAACTCATCCAACTTGGTCATGTTAAGGCTGTCAATATCAAGGTAAACTCCTCCCTTCTTGAACAGAATTGCGTACCGAAAAAAGTCTGCTTTGGCTGCCCCAATATTGATACGACTGTAAAGATTAAATGTCTCGGTTCCAAACTCGGCGCGAATGAACTCCGTGATTCGTTCATCGTTGTAAAACTGATAATCGTACTCGGGATTCCTTTTTTGGAATTTATTGATATGCCATTTCGTTAGAAAAGGGAGCCGATCGGTCTTGTAAGTTTGATAAATCGTCTTGGGGATGGCCATGTAAATTGTTTCCTTTGATTATTTTGTGATGACCCCCATTTCCAAACAGGTTCAAAGTGCTAAGTTAAAGGAATTTCTCTACTTTTAAACTGTCTGCATTTTAGGGGTACTTACATAATGAGGTTGAGTTCCTGTCCGTAAAGTTTCAGTGTTCTGTATTCTTTCTTTTGTTCCTTCAGATACAAAACGCTATTCAGTAAAATTCCACCGCTACCGCAGGTAGGGTCGTAAACACTTTCACCTGGCTTTGGGTCAGTGATTAGTGTCATCAGTTTTACAAGTGTTCTATTTGTATAAAACTCGGCTGCGGTGTGTCCGCTGTCGTCTGCAAATTTTTTAATCAGGTATTCGTAGCCATCACCCATAATGTCGTGTGGTACTTCGGCAATGGTGAGTTTCATTTTACTAAAATGCTCAATCAGGTCAAGCATTTTTTCGTCACTCATTCTGCGTTTGTTAGTCCATTGGGCATCGCCAAACACATCATGCAGCATTTCAAAGTTGGCTTTCTCAATGCCGTTTAATGCCTTTTGTAAAAATGCACCCACATCAACGGTTTTCTTTCTTACGTCTTCCCAATGGCAACCTTTAGGAATTTGAAAACGGTGGTTTTCGGCAAACTCGGCAAAAGTCAAATCGCCATCGCTTTCGTCTAAAGCAGTTTGGTATTCTTCGTCCCACAAGTCGCTTACCCGTTTGAAGAAAAGCAGAGGAAATATATATTGTTTAAAGTCAGCCGCATCAATCATTCCCCTTAGGATATTGGCAGCTCCCCAGAGATAAACTTCTAATTGTTTTTGAGTCATAATTTCAATTTCTTAATGTGTTTTTTTACTTCACGTTCTACCTGATCAAAGTCGGGCAGGTCTTTTATTTGTTCACTCATGGAGCTTTGCCATCTGCCTTTGTATTGAGGCAAACGTTCAGTTAATTTTTTCGAAAAATCAGTGTGCAATAAATCCTTGCTTTTACACTTGGTTTCAAATTCGTTCAGATAAAAATCTGCATCCATGCCATGTTCTTCGAGCAAATACCAAATGTCGTAAAAATCACGGGCTTGCATTCGTTGCATTACCGACCGCATTTTTTCTACCAATACTTCTTCCAAGGGATAGCAAAGTAGTTGGTATGCTTCCAAATCTGTGTAGTCAACAAACACATCTTTCATCACAGGTTCAAAAACTAATTGTTCACTGCGAGAAATGTCCACTTTTACCCGTTTGTTATTGCCTTGTCCGCCAAGTGGACCAATGTAACTGATGTAAAAATTGATGCCGCCATCTTCATGCTCGTTATTGTCAATAATTTCAAGCGGAATATTGGCTTCCTCTTTTATGAATTCAAATACCTCCTTGAACCAATCAAAAATCTGCTCGTTGGTTGTTTCGCTATTCAGCAAGGTGAAATCAAGGTCTTCCGAAAAACGATAATCTTCAAAATATACTTTCTTTAAAACAGTCCCGCCTTTGAAAACTATTGCCTTTGAAAGTTGCTCATGTTTGGCAATACCAAAGAGAATCCACGAAAGAATATAGTCCTTTTCTATCTGCTGGTCACGAACCCCAACAGCTCTTGCTTTTTGCTGTATTTCTCCAGGTTTAATCATGTGTAAATAGCAGATTTAATGGTTTCGGTTTCCAAATTTTGTTGAATGCTCCAACGGCTGTTTCGCTTGCCTGTTTTGGGTAATTCAGTATCGAGCAACACATACGAAGCTGTTTTCAGTTTTTGCAAGTCGGCAATAATTTTTGAGTTGATGTCAAGCATTTCTAAAAGAAAACCCAATCGTTTTATTACAGCTTGCGAATCAAATTTCTTTGCATATTCGAGTAGTATGTCGTATTTGATTTTGTCTTTTGAGGTATAGATTGCTCTTGCTACTTCCACAATGCCACCTGCATAATCGGGTTTGAATAAGCAGTCTATAAATGTTTTTTCTAAATCAGAACAAAGCACTTTATTAAAACTGTCAATCCAAATTTTCTTTGAACCGAAAAAGTGTTTCTCGTTGTGATAGATAAATTGAAAAGAAACTTCTTTTATTTTTATTTCTGATGGTCGTATTTGTTTTGATACAACGATTTGTTCTTTCAACGATGGCTGTGTAATCAGGTTGTGAATCTGTAAAGCAGAGTAATAACTAATGTAGTGTTTGGCATCATTCACTAAATGTTCTGCAATCAAATGCCAGTCGGGCATAAAGGTTTCCGCATTTTGCTCATAGGGTATGATGTAATAAACGCCTTCTTTCAATCGCATCAACAACCCCCTTTTTGTCATGTCGCTTAGTAGTTCTCTGACTGCACTTGCTTTAGAGTCGGGCAGGGCTTTGTATGCCAAAGAATAGTCAAAGCAATTCCTGTTCTGTCCGTTGAAATAGGACAAAAGCTCGTTGGACTGCGTTGAAATATATTTATTCTTCATAGTAACAATGTCAGGTTAAACCTGACAGCAATGATACGAAAAATAATTTAAATAATCGTCTTGTTTTGTTAAAAATGTTATCATTCATAGTTAAACAGTCAGGATAAGCCTGACAATTAAGATATGAAACATCATTATTTGTCGGTGCGATGGCAAAATTGGCTCTTTTGCAAGCTTGGGTTTGTGTGTCGGCTTGTGCGGCTTGCAAATGTGCCAATGTGTGGCTTGTTAAAATTGAATTAAAAAAAAATGTGCGGTGGGGAAAATAAAAAATACAGAAGGGTTGGCAATGAGTGTCGGCTCAGTTGCTGTCCAGTTGCAATATGGTCTGTATGTCGTTGGTCACCTGTCAAAACTAGCGTTTCATTTTATGTTTATAGTCGTCCGTTTGGTCGTTGTTGTGTCGTCTGTTAGGCTTGCTTGTAACGGTTTGGGTATTGCCGAAGGCGGGGCGTTTCAGCACTACTTTTGATTTGAAAAACTAAAATTTGGTTAAGCACAAAAGTGACATAGAAGAACGTAAGCCCCGCTTTTGGCAATACCTTGTTAGCAGTAGTTTTGTTATTCCTTAAATTCCTCTAATACTGGCAATGCTTTATTTTGGAAATCAAACAGAGCCTGATTCTCCCAAGAAGATGCATCTGTGGCTTGAGGACCTTTCCATGCAATTGATTCAGCTCCCCAATAACAAAATCCAATCCCTTTCTTATTCGGTATATCTTTTATTATATGAATAATAGTCTTCATAAAGTCCTTCTGACCTGTAGCAGTTGCAGGAAACTCTGGCAATATCAATTGATTTTCCAGCCCTACTATATTATGTGTCCAGTCATTCCATTGAAGCGTAAATGGATAAGCAGTTTCAGCAATTAATATCTGCTTTTTGTAAGTTTCACTTAAACTTGCCATAACATTCTTAAGATTATTAAGGGATTTTCCATGCCAAATTGGATAATATGATAAACCGATAATATCATAATCTAACATCGTCAGATTACCAAAAAACCATTCAGCACCCTGTATTCCGGCAAAATGAATAATTATTTTAGTGCTCATAGATTTTTCTCTAACAGCCAAAATGCCTTTTTTTAAAAGTTCTATAAACTGGGTTCTGTTAGTGGTTAAATCACCGTATGGATGAAGAAACCCTGAGTTGATTTCGTTACCAATCTGTATATAGTCTGGTTGAATTTGGGTCATAACATTTTTAGTATACGTATATACAGAGTCTTTAAGTGCAGAATATTGAATATTCTGCCAATTATGTGGTGGTGATTGTTGTCCAGGATCTGCCCAAGTGTCTGAATAATGAAGGGAAAGCCATATTCTAAAACCATTTGCTTTCAGTGTTTCTGAAAATTGTTTTACTTCAGTAATACCAGAGTGCCCATTAGCTGGGTTTACCCAAAGTCTGAGACGAACAGTATTAACACCTTTACTCTTAAGTATGGAAATGAAATCTTTTGAAATGCCATCAGTACCGTAAAATGTTGGATTACTTGTTTTTATTTCAGGGTAAAGTGATATATCAACTGCTGAAATGAACTTACTTTCTTCAGTATATGGTTGATTGATGTCCTTTTTATTACAGGCGAGTGTAAATAAAAACGAAAATAATATTATTACTTTTAGTTTCATAGACGTTACTTTCTCAAATTACTGCTAACGTTTTCGGGCTTGGCGATGTGGCGGATTTTTAGCACAAAAGTTCAATAGAATTCTTAATGTTGAACCTTGCACAAATATTTAATAGAAGCACTTCAGCCGCC
>CAMBGO010000160.1 GCA_945866165.1 Chitinophaga pinensis
TTTCCTGAAAGAAAACTAATTCCTGCTCGCTGTGCAAACATTACCTTGCCACTCGACGGACGTTCTTCATGTCAAAGCAGAAACCTCTGTCACCGCGGTTGTCCTTACGGCGCATACTTCAGCACACAATCTTCAACATTGCCCGCAGCAGCAAAAACAGGAAACCTCCAAATAAAAACAGGTGTTGTTGTAAACAAAATCATCTATGATGAAAAACAACAAAAGGCAACAGGTGTGGAAGTTATAGACCGTGAAACTTTAAAAACCTATGTATATACCGCCAATATTATTTTTCTAAATGCTTCAACTATTGCTAGCACATTTATTTTATTAAATTCATTAAGCAATCGTTTTCAAAACGGCATAGGAAATGATGTTGATATTGTTGGTCGCCACTTAATGGACCATCATAAAAGTCCATATATAAATGGTGAAGTAGAAGGACTGGAAGACAAATATTATGTTGGAAGAAAACCTGCCGGTGTTTTCATCCCCCGCTTCAGAAATATCAATAAACAAGAAAAAGATTTTTTACGCGGATACAATTACCAAGGCGGCGCTTATAGAGAACGATCTGCTGATTCTTCATTAATTGGCATTGAATTGAAAGAGGCATTATCATATCCTGAAAAATGGAAAATTGGATTTGGATATTATGGCGAAACACTTCCTTATGCTGAAAACAGGGTTCAACTGGATCATTCAATAAAAGATATTTATGGCAGACCAGGACTTTCAGTTGATTGTTCATTTAAAGAAAATGAATTAAAGATGCATAAGGATGCTACTGCGACCCTGACAGAGATGATGTCAACAATAGGATTGAAAAACATTGGTCAACATGGAAAGATTTCATTCCCCGGGAATGCCAACCATGAAATGGGAACAGCCCGAATGGGACATGATGAAAAAACTTCGGTTTTAAACAAATGGAATCAAATGCATGCTGTAAAAAATATTTTCATTACCGATGGATCCTGTATGTCTTCAAGCTCATCAGTAAACCCCTCCCTTACCTACATGGCCCTCACTGCAAGGGCAGTTGATTATGCAGTGACAGAAATGAAAAAAGGAAATATATA
This sequence comes from Chitinophaga pinensis, assembly GCA_945866165.1. Taxonomy (GTDB): domain Bacteria; phylum Bacteroidota; class Bacteroidia; order Chitinophagales; family Chitinophagaceae; genus Pollutibacter. Next base: position 1,083 of record CAMBGO010000160.1, read on the forward strand.
AAATGATTTAAGTCGCTTTTAAGATTTACAATTGTTTTGCCAGATAGTAAATTGAAATTTATCCCTCCCCATTAATTCCCCAATGCAAATGTATTTAGTAACTTTGCGCCATGCTAAAAAGCACACTCATCAAAGCTGCACAAGCAGCTGGTAATTTGATACAGGAAAGAATCAATGGAAAATTTACAATTGAATTCAAGGATGGTCCAAATAACCTTGTAACAGAAGTAGATAAAGCCTCCGAAGCCCTTATCATGGACATTATCAGAAAAGAATTTCCAGATCACTTTATTCTAAGTGAAGAAATTGGTGAAATTAAAATGGATTCTGCCTACAAATGGATTATCGACCCAATCGATGGCACAATCAATTTTGCCAATGGAATTCCATTATGCTGCGTGAGCATCGGTATAGAAAAAAATGAGGAGATGATCATGGGTGCTGTTTACAACCCAATGATGAATGAATTTTTTATAGCAGAAAAAGGACAAGGTGCTTTTTTAAATGACCGTCGCCTCGAAGTGAGCAAGCAACACAAGGTAAAACACGCTTGCTTGGTTACAGGTTTCCCTTATACATATCTTGATGTTCCCAATGGGCCATTAGAGGTTTTTAGCAGACTTATCCGCGAAGGTATTCCCGTTAGAAGACTTGGGTCAGCAGCAATTGATCTATGCTGGGTAGCAGCAGGAAGATTCGATGGATTCTATGAACATAAATTAATGGCATGGGATAGTGCTGCGGGTTTTCTTATGGTTGAAGAAGCCGGAGGAAAAGTAACAGACTTCAAGGGACATCAATACTCACCATATCAACCACATATTGTGGCAACCAATGGTAAGATTCATGATGAATTGCTAAAATGGATTTCAAACACTCATAACTAATTATGTCAAGAACAGAAATAAAAGACTATGGTGAATTCGGATTGATTCACCACCTTACCAAAAACATAGAAATTCAAAACGCATCATCCATACTTGGTGTAGGTGATGATGCTGCCGTAATCGATCATTTCGGAAAACAAACTGTTGTATCAACAGACATGCTTATTGAAGGCGTGCATTTTGATTTATCATACACGCCTTTAAAACACCTAGGTTACAAATCGGTGATCGTTAACCTGAGTGATATTTATGCAATGAATGCAACGCCTACACAAATTTTACTAAGTGTTGGCATTAGCAACAAGCTTAGTGTGGAAGCCCTGGAAGAATTTTATGAAGGTGTATATGCTGCATGTGAAGAACATGGCGTTGATCTGGTTGGTGGCGATACCTGTTCATCACAAAAAGGATTTATCATTTCAATCACCGCAATAGGTGAAGCCACAGAAGATAAAATTGTGAAAAGAAGTACGGCGCAACAAGGTGACCTGATATGTTGTTCAGGTGATCTTGGAGGTGCCTATATAGGGTTGCTGTTTCTTGAAAGAGAAAAGAAAATATATTTAGAAAGTCCAGGCGTACAACCCGATCTTGAAAATGAATCTTATGTCATCGGAAGATTGCTTAAACCCAAGGCAAGAAAAGACATCCATGAACTGTTGAACGAAAAAGAAATTATTCCAACTTCCATGATGGACATAAGTGACGGTTTGAGTTCTGAACTCTTACACATATGCGAAAATAGTGGCGTTGGATGTGTGATATATGAGGAAAAATTACCCGTTCACGAAGATTCAAGAAAAGCTGCTTATAAATTTGAAATAGATCCTACCGCCTGCGCACTCAGTGGTGGTGAAGATTATGAATTACTATTCACTATCAAGCAGGATGATTATGAAAAACTTACGCTATCAGAAAACATTAGCGTAATCGGATATATCACAGATTCTGAACAAGGCGCTAAAATCAAAACGAAAGGTGGTAATACATACAATATCACTGCACAAGGATGGAATGCCTTCAAAGCAAGTTAAAAACTGACATTCAAGCTGAGTGATAAACTTTATTATCAAAAAATAAAGTAATGAATTAACGATTGAAAAAATTGTAAATTGATATTCAATTGAATTTTTTCATGAAAACAATTATACTCTTTTCTTGCTTGCTCATTTCCCTTTTATCAAATGCTCAAGAAAAAAAACACAATCTATCATTAGACTCGCTACCTACTAGATGGGATGAAGCCTTGCCAATAGGTAATGGCATGTTGGGCGCTTTGGTCTGGAATAAAGAAGGAAGCCTTCGTTTTTCACTCGACCAAGCAGAACTTTGGGATGAACGTCCCATGAAAGGATTGCACAGAAATGAATTCAGCTACAAATGGATTCAGGAACAGGTTTTCAAAAAAGACTACAAGCCCGTACAAGATAATTTTGACTGGCCATACGACAATGAACCAGCTCCTACAAAAATCCCAGGTGGTGCAGTTGAATTCAACATGGAAAAATTTGGAAAAGTTGTTTCAGCAGAACTTGATATCAAGACAGCAACAGTGAAAGTTATTTGGGATAAAGGTGTTGTGCTCAAGACCTTCGTTCATGCCACAAAACCCATCGGCTACTTCTCCTTCGAAAATATTCCTTCATCTGTTGAAATGAATTTAATTGCCCCATTGTATAACAACCCGGTAAAAAATATTGCCGATCCAGTTGGTGGAGACGACCTGGGAAGATTAGGATATAAACAGGGAAGCATTAAAAAGACTGATAACAGCATAACTTATTTGCAACAAGGCTGGGGTGGATTCAAATACAAAATTACCATCGAGTGGAAATATACATCCACACATTCGATTGAAGGTGCTTGGATAATTTCTATAGAAGATAAAAAAAAGAAATTCAATGATGATAATTTATTCTTAGAAAGAGAATTAAAAATCGGGATAGATGAAAATCAACAATCGCATACTTCATGGTGGAATGTTTTTTGGAATAAATCTGCATTGAAGATTCCTGATGAAACAATTGAAAAACAATGGTATCTCGAACAATATAAATTTGGTTCAACATCAAGAGTTGGAGCACCACCAATTTCGCTACAAGCAATCTGGACGGCAGACAATGGAAGAATTCCACCATGGAAAGGAGATTTTCACCATGACCTAAACACACAATTGAGTTATTGGCCTTCATACAGTGGAAATCACTTAGAGGAAGGAATCGCATACCTAGATCACCTTGATCAAAACAAAGAAAATTATAAACGATACACTAAGTTATTTTTTGGTGTTGAAGGATTGGCTGTACCTGGCGTGACTACATTAGATGGAACAGAAATGGGAGGTTGGATACAATATTCTCTTTCTCCAACAGTTTCTTCTTGGCTTTCACATCATTACTATCTTCAATGGCGGTATAGTATGGATACGGCTTTTTTAAGAACACGCGCTTATCCATGGATAAAAGACGTTGCAATTTTTCTTGAGCGGATCACCAATAAAAATGAAAAGGGAATCAGAAAACTTCCAATCAGTTCCAGTCCAGAAATAAATGACAATAGCTTGAATGCATGGTTCTTTGATAACACAAACTATGATCTGGCATTAATGAAATTCAACTTCAGTGCTGCCAAAGAGCTCGCATCAGAACTTGGGTTGAAAGATGAATCATTGCATTGGGATTCTATCCTACATGAATTCCCTGATTTTGCAATTTCAAAGAACAATGAATTAATGTTTGCTCCAACACTTGAATACAATGTATCCCATCGCCATTTTTCCCATATGATGGCCATTCATCCACTTGGATTAATTAATTGGGAAAACGGAACGAAAGAACAAGAAATTATTCATAATACTACATCACTATTGGATAGTATTGGCCCTGATTATTGGTGTGGGTATTCTTATGCATGGGAATCAAATATCAAAGCCAGGGCAAAAGATGGTGAAGGTGCAGCGAAAGCATTGGAAATTTTTGCGAAGGCATTTTGCTCTTCAAATAGTTTTCACCTAAATGGTGATCAAACAAAATCAGGTCTATCTAAATATACATACAGGCCCTTTACACTCGAAGGAAATTTTGCATTTGCGGCAGGTCTCCAAGAAATGCTTTTGCAATCATATGCCGGGTACATAGAAGTATTTCCAGCCATTCCCTCATCTTGGAAAAACATTTCATTCAATTCTTTGCGCGCAGAGGGAGCATTCCTTGTAAATGCATCAATGGAAAATGGAATAGTAAAAACAATCACCATCAATGCGGAAAAGGGTAGAGAGACAATAATTAAAATTCCTTCTCGTGATTTAAAAATTAAATCGAAAGTCGGAATAACAATTATTGATGAAAAAGAAGGCTTCATCAAAGCAGTTTTCAAACCTGGTGCTGTATTGGAACTTAGAAATTAATTATTTATTCAGAGAGGTTAACATCCTAGAAATAAATCCATCCATTGCGGCATTGTCGATCCACCTTACCACAGCAACCAATTCATTTTTTCTATCAACATAAATCATGTTGGTTCCATTTCCAATATGAATAAAAACATCTTCTGGTGCTGAAGGAAGTAATTTTTTATCTGTGTTGAGAAAATAATTCATGAAGCCATAGCCTGTATTTGCTGTGGTG
>CAMBGO010000161.1 GCA_945866165.1 Chitinophaga pinensis
ATCATAGCATATCAACTTGGCCAGACACTATCTGATCATGGTACTGTAAATCGGGGAGTATGTTCAATTAATGAAGCAGGTGACCTTCTAGATGTAAGAGAGCGCCTAAATATTAAACAGGTTGATGGTAGTGTAATTGCTGATGATGATATCACTCCGCGCTTTCTTGAATTGAATTCTATTGTATCTATGAATTTTTGGTGTTTTGATATTACAGTCTTCGATTATATAAATACATTCTTTAAGGAATTTTTGAGTGAACATGGGACTGAATTAAAATCAGAATTTTTCATTCCGCTGGTTGCCGACCAATTCATTAAAAGAGTAGGTGGGAAGGTTGAAGTAATAGGAACAACTGCATTGTGGTTCGGAGTTACTTATAAAGATGATGCACCGGCGGTGAAGAAGAGTATTAAAATGCTCGTGAATACAAGTGAATATCCTAATGGGCTTTGGAAATAAAAAAAAGTCGGTTTGCACCGACCTTCTTTTGTTTTGTTTGTTATCCTGAAATATTTTAATTAACCTCTTAGCCTAGTACAACTTTTACCATGTATACATGGTCTTGAATTTTTCTTACTTGCTGGCTTCTGCTTAACCCCTTAATGGATGATTTGTAATTAATCTTAATATTGTTATCGGCATCTTCTTCTTTGATGCTTTGCATTAACTTAAAAATATTTTTTGATTTCGTTGCAAAGACAACGCCATTTGCTGAGGCTTGTCTTGCATTCAAAATACCGATTACCTCACCAAATTTATTAATAACCGGACCGCCGCTGTTTCCAGGATTAGCCGAAATGCTAATCTGACATGCCAAGGTATCTCCGTTCATTCCTGTCATGGCGCTTAAATAACCTTCGTTATACACTATTTCATCTTTAGGGTATCCTAGCGTAAAGAGTGTTTCCGATAATTCAGTCGAGGATTTTTTAAAACCATACGGAAGCATTTTAGGTGCCTTGAAATCGGGGTCATTGATTTTTAATACTGAAAGATCGGTTATGGGATCAGTACTAATAATGTCGGCTAGAAAATTTTCTCCTTCGCTATTTTGTACGTATACTTTCTTTGCCCCCTTTATCACGTGGGCACTTGTAATTAAGTAGCCCTTTGGATCAACCATGAAGCTTGTGCCTCCAAACTTAACTGATACCCCTGGCTCTATTTTACTTTGGAACTTTGTTAATTCAGCTCGTTGAGTAGTAGTTTGCTTTTCGAGGCTACTTACTTTCCTCCTTAGCTCTTCAATGTCATTGAACGGCGCTTTGGGCGAAAAAAGTGTAATCATACCACTAATGAACAATGCTGTGATGCTTGCTATTGAGGCTGCAACAGCAACTACCCTGCGGTACTTCGACCAAATATTGATTATTCTGGCTGTAGCCTTTTTCTTCAACTCTCCAATAATGCCTTCTTCTTGGAGGTTTTGATGTATGTCATAGATGGTTGACTTAAATCTCCTAATATCACCATAGTTAGAGATTTGTTCTAGAAATGAGGCATACTCAACGACCATTTGATCGATTTCCGCGTCATTCCTACGCATTTCCTCAAAGGATTCCTTTTCAAGGGGGGACATTTCACCTTTAAGGTATTTTTCAACAAGTTCTGTCAATTGAAATTGCTCCATTTAACCGTTTTTATATTGTGCAAAGAATAATTTTTTTAACCTAACCAAACATTTATACTTCTGGTTTTTTGCATTATCAGCGTTGGTATAACCAAAAAAACCAGCAATTTCACTCATGTTTTTTTGGTGAACATAAAAGGCTTCAATCAAGCTCTTACAAGGTTCACCAATTTTTCCCATTGCAGTTCTCATAATCAAGTATTGATTGGTGAGCTTCTCATGCTCATCCAAATCTTCCTCAACAGGTACTACGTGGTCAAAATTCTCTATTTGGGTTTCCATCCTTCTCGCGAGTTGAAGCTTTTTCAGCCACAACCTTCTGCTCACTGAATAGAGATAGGTCTTTATTTGGCAAGTAAGCTCAAAATCAGGTGATTTTGCCTTTTCATAAAGAACCATCATGGCCTCCTGAAAAATGTCACGGGCATCATCTTCAGTTCCATTGTTATAGACAACTAGATGTTGAATAAGTCCATAATGTTCTTTGTAAATGGACTCTATCGCATCTTTATCATTTGCTCCAATGGCTCTTAAAACTGCTTTTTCCTGTTCAGATGTGCTCACTGCCGACTATTTAATACTGTTTGTGACATTATTGTAACCCACAAAAAAACGAAATAAACTTTTAAAAAACGGGTTACATTCTTTTACTTTGTGTATTAATTCACAATTATTCAATTTTAACATCCAAAAACATTCAAGAATGAAAAAGTTATTTGTAATTATCGCTATGGCTGCTCTCGCTTCATGCGGAGGTTCTGATTCTGCTGCTACCACTGATACAGCTGCTGCTGTTGTAGTTGATACTACTGTTGTAGTTGACACTGCTGCTGTAGTTGATACTGCTGCTGCTTCAGCTGATACAGCTGCTCAAGCCAAGTAAAATTTTTTCATATGGCAAGCAATCGTTGAAGTCGTTCCGTTTCCACGGAACGGCTTTTTTATTTAATATATTGGTAATCAATCTTTTCTGCTCTGCCCTTTTCTCAGGCTTAAAGATTACCTTTGCAAAAATAGTTTTATGAGTTTCGAAGAGTTAGGAATTGAAGAGATCTTACTTCAAGGTATTCATTCCCTTGGATTTACAGAACCCACTCCCATTCAGGAGCAGGCAATACCAATATTATTGAGTGGTACAAAAGATTTTGTTGGACTGGCCCAAACAGGAACCGGAAAAACTGCGGCATTTGGATTGCCTTTGTTGCAGTTGGTTGATACCAAGGCTAGAACCCCAGTGGCATTGATGGTTTGTCCAACACGTGAATTGTGCATGCAAATCACAAAAGACCTTATGAACTTTGGTAAGTTCAAAAAAGGTATCAAAACAGTAGCCGTTTATGGAGGTACTTCTATCTCACAGCAAATCAGGGATTTACGTCAAGGTGCACAAGTTGTAGTTGCCACACCCGGAAGATTGATTGACCTCATTGAAAGAAAAGCAATTGACCTCGTTAATATTGAATACATCGTTTTGGATGAAGCTGACGAGATGTTAAATATGGGATTTCGTGACGATATCGAGTTCATCCTTAAAAATTCACCGAATAGAAAAAGTATCTGGCTTTTTAGTGCAACAATGCCTCCTGAAGTAAAGCAGGTTAGCAAACGTTATATGAATAAGCCTCATGAAATTACCATTGGCAAAATGAATGCCGCCAATGTTAATATTGACCACCAACATTATGTTACTTCAGGTGTAAATAGATACCAAACGCTTAAGCGAATAATTGATTTTAATCCAGGCATATATGGTATCATTTTTACAAGAACCAAAGCTGATGCCCAATCAATAACTGAATCCTTGATTCGCGAGGGATATGATATTGAGGCTTTGCATGGTGACCTAACCCAGGTGCAGCGTGATAAAGTAATGGGAAGATTTAGAGAAAAAAGTATTCAATTATTAATTGCCACTGATGTAGCTGCTCGTGGAATCGATGTAAAGGACATCACGCATGTAGTAAATTATGAACTCCCTGACGACATTGAGGTATATACTCACCGCAGTGGTAGAACTGGACGTGCTGGGAAAAATGGTGTTTGTATATCACTAGTTACGGCTCGAGAACTATACAGGCTAAGGCAAATCGAGAAGCTTATTAACAACACATTCCATAAAATGGACATCCCCTCAGGGAAAGATGTTTGTCGCAAGCAATTTTTTCACTTCATTGACAAGCTCCTAAAAGCAGATATCAGTCATGGTGAATATGAAACGTATATTCCATTGCTTAAAGAAAAATTTGAAGATGTAACGAAGGAAGAGATTCTACAGCGTGTTGCAGCACTGGAGTTTGATAGATTTTTGCAGTACTATGAAAATGCTGCAGATCTTAACATTCGCGACGATAAGAGATTTGAAAAAGGCTCGTCTCAAAGAGGTGAGGGAAGGTCAATTAGGGGCGATAGACCAGCCCGCTCAGAAGGACGAAGGGCATCTTCAGGAAGCAGCGGGTCAGGTTACAAAAAGCTATTTGTAAATCTTGGTACAAAAGATGGTTTTTACAAGGCAAGCTTTTTACAATTCATTCTCGACATGAGTGAGCTGAATAAAGATGTGTTGGGACGTATTGATATGAAAGATATGAATAGTTGGGTTGAGATTGACGGAGGTTCTGCCAACCAGATGATCAAGTCGCTCGATGGCAAGAAGTTCAAGGGAAGAAGGATTCGCATGAATGATGCGGATAGCGGCGGCCCGAGAAATAATTTTTAAAAAATTTGTTTTACAGGGGTCACATCCCTATATTTGTTTTATGACCAATTCAAAATCAACCCGTTTTTATTTTTATTACTACTTTACCGGTGGTACGGGATGCCTTTGTTGAAAATAAAATAATAACATAACAACATAAGAATCCCGGTATAACTACTGGGATTTTTTTTTAAATATCAGTCAGATGTCAAAAGCTATAAAAAAAACAAAAAACACACATAATAAAAAAGTACTCCCAATTGCCATTCAAGGCTTTGAAGGTAGTTTCCACCAAGTGGCTGCCAAAGAATTTTATGGATCAAAAGTTAAGATTCTTCCCTGTGTTACTTTTTCAGAACTCATAACCCATGCTTCAAATGCCAAGAAAACGAACGGTGGTATCATGGCAATTGAAAATTCCATTGCTGGGAGTATTTTACCCAATTATAATCTCTTGCAAAAATCAAGTCTTTATGTCCTAGGAGAAGTATATCTACAAATTGACCAACACTTAATGGTTAATCCTGGTGTAAAACTCAAAGATATTACTGAAGTACATTCCCATCCAATGGCACTTCAACAATGTCTTGGTTTTTTGAACAAGCATCCATGGAAATTAATTGAAACAGAAGATACCGCACTTAGTGCAAAAAAAATTCACAGTAAAAAAAGTAAACACATCGCAGCGATTGCCAGTAAGTTGGCAGCAGAGATGTTTGAACTTAATATAATTGTTCCCAAGATCAATGATGTAAAAGATAACTATACCAGATTTTTGGTATTGGGACAGGATAAGGTAGTTGTTGAAGGCGCTAATAAGGCCTCAATAAATTTTGTCACTAATCATATGATGGGAAGCCTTGCTAAGGTTTTAACTGCAATTGCTTCACAAGGAGTTAATCTTAGCAAGCTGCAGTCATTCCCTCTCGCAGGAAGCCAGTTTAAATATGGTTTTCATGCTGACATGGAATTTGAAAATGCAGACCAGTTAAAGTTGGCATTAAAAGAGATTAAAGCCCTCACAAAGGAAATAAGAATTCTTGGGGTTTATAAAAAAGGAAAATTCAACGCATAAAAAATGATAGAAGTTTCGTCTAGGCTAAATGGTATCGGTGAATATTATTTTTCAACTAAACTCAAAGAAATTGAGGAGTTGAACAAGGGGGGACATGCAGTGATCAATTTGGGAATTGGTAGTCCTGATCTTCCACCACATCCTTCAGTGATTGAAGCATTGCAAACTGAATCTAGTAAGTCTAATAC